>CAZBNI010000019.1:0-8789 GCA_964493105.1 uncultured Gammaproteobacteria bacterium | reverse complement strand
ATTATATATAAGCTGCGTTCATTGCAGCTTTTTTTATTAATTAAATATACTTGACAGAATTATTATATAATGATACGATTCTTATTGAACAATCTAACCGATAGTTTGATTTTTAAAATTTTCGACTAGCTTGTTCAAAGCGTATAGTAAGTATAGAAATAAAGTCGAATTTCAAAGTTACTATATCTATTTAATTCAATTTTATTTCTACACAACAATGCAAGGAACTATCAAGAAATTGACTGATAAGAACTTCGGTTTCATTACAGCCGAAGGCCAAGACAAGGAATTATTCTTCCACGCAAATGAGTTGGATGGAGTAGAATTTGATCAGCTTCAAGAGGGCGATACCGTCACCTTCGAAGTATCAGATACTCCAAAAGGCCCGGCTGCTGTCAAAGTCAGCAAAGCATAAAATACTCAGCTGTTAAGCAAATTAAAATACCCGCTTTACGGCGGGTATTTTTTTATGCCCAATAATTTTTTAGTGGTGAGGCTGGCTTGACCAAAGTTCAAGATGAGTAAGGCCTTACTTTAGATGGTCGGAGTTTTTTATTTGACATAAATTTTTATTATACTCTTTTTAGTAACAAAAAATACACCCCATAGAAGATGACTTTGGATGGATGGTTCAAATAAGAGTCAAAGGGGTCACATAGTGGAGGACATTAGAACCATTATCCAACGGAAAATGGAGTATATTTATATACCTGATTTTAGATCTCTATAATGGAGATTCCGATATGTGAAGAAATTATACTTTAGTTAAAGTGAAATGTAGAAAGTAAATCAATAAATTTCTGGTATGCTTCTTCATTCTTATGCTCACCATCATACCACGTTATTTGAAACACTTTTTGGTCATTAGTAAAGCACACACCGGACATGCTTTCGTAATTTTCAGGAATGGTTTTTGTAATTGAACGACCATCAATATTGTCAATGGGTACAGTATATTTAAAATAATCATCCTTTTGTCTATGGCCTTTCACCCATTCATTTATAGAAAGATTGTCAAGATTTTCACCTTTGTAGCTTAGATGTGTATATCCTTTGGCGGCCGGGTAAGTGCTAAAAATAAATTCGTTTTTTAGTTCACTAATTTGATCAACCCAATATGTCTGCCAAACACTGGGATTTGTAATAGAGAATCCGTAATTTTTAAATGTATATGTTATTGAATCGCCGATACTTTCACAGGTTTCCTGTCACGGACGTAAGCATTTTTTCTTTGTTACGCACCACAGTAAACCTTCCGCTGCATCACGTCCGTGTTCATCCTTGCTAGTATTTGCAGATTGATTGGTGTTAATGTCATTTGAATTTGTGGTATCAGTGGCTATGGCGTTTAAGGAGGAAAGAAGTTTTTGATATTCCACTTTTCTCTTTTCGTAATTTGCTTTTTCGGCAAAATTTATTGCTAGAATATATTTACCGGTAGCTATTCGCGCTCCATATGACGGGTCACCTTTCCCTTCTTTACGAATACGCCAGACATATTTTACACCATAATCGCTAATTCGTTCCTCACATTGAATATCTTGAACGCTATCGTCACATTTTATATGAATTCGTACGGATAGAGAGTATATGCATATGTTTTTGGCCAAATTTGAGGCGATAAAGTACCTTATGCAAACACAAGGACAGGTTTAGGTTATTGATTATTCTCACATTACCATTGATCATCCGCTGACTTCTTTGGGTAAATTAATTTTAGTGTAGCGAACCACAACCTTTGTTATAAGTATAGCTAAGGCGTAGCCAATAATTATTCCACATAGAAGTACAAACCAACTAAAAAGGCCCAGGGGAACGACATTAAAAAAGCTATTAAGAGGCGTATATACAATAATCATCTGTAATGCCAGTGAAACGCCTAGAGCGCCAAGGAGCCATTTATTTGAAAACCAATTAAGTTTCTCTTGGTGCCGAATACTTCCTATCCGTACGAATTCATATAAAATAAATCCTGTAAATAAGGCCGTTCTAGCCACATCAATACCTAATGGTAAAACAATAAAAAATGTTGCCAGCAGAACACCAATTTTTTTTATGCCAATTGTTCCTATTAACCAACCTAAACGTTTATTGATAATTGGCTCGTTTTTTCTGCGGGGCGGCTCAGACATAATATCGGGACGGGCCGGGTCAACGCCTAAGGCCAGAGCGGGCAAGCCGTCTGTTAGTAGGTTAATCCACAAAATTTGTACTGGTAATAAAATTGGCTCCTTGATACTTATAAATAAAGTAGCTATTAACAACACCCCAACTTCGGCAAAATTGGATACGAGCAAGTAGTTAATAAATTTTCTTATATTGTCAAAAATTTTTCTGCCTTCCTTGATTGAGCTGACGATAGTTTTAAAATTATCATCTAATAAAATCATATCACTGGAATTTTTAGCAACCGCGGTTCCTCGTAATCCCATCGAAATACCAACATTGGCTTGTTTTAAGGCCAGCGAATCATTAACACCGTCACCAGTCATAGCTACCCTATTTTCTTTCTCTAAAATTTTAAGGATGCGCAATTTGTGGAACGGAGTGGTTCTAGCAAAAATATTGACATTGCCATTTAATGTTTGCTCTAATTCTTTATCACTAAGCTTATCTAACTCTTTTCCTATAAACGTACCATTGCTCTCTAAGTTAATCTCACCAGAAATTGCTTTGGCAGTAACAGCATTATCACCGGTAATCATGATAACTCGTATTCCGGCGGTTCTACACTCTTTTAGCACACCTTTTACTTCTGGATGTGGCGGGTCTATCATCGCCTGTAAGCCAATCCAAATTAAATCATTTTCCGCATCGTCTGTAGCATCTTTTGCTTCTCGCCAGGCAAAGCCTAAAATCCGTAAAGCACTAGTGGCAAAAGCCATATTTTGTTTTAAAATCGCTTCTCTTATGGCACTTGTTAATGGTTGCGTTGTTCCGTTTATACATATTCTATCGCACTTATTTAATAAAATTTCGGGAGCCCCTTTAGCATATATTTGATATGAATTCGTTGTTTTTTCTTGAACAATAATACTCATCATTTTCCTTTCGGAGGTAAATGATCGTTCATTAGTGAATTTATACTTTTCTAATAAGTCCTCTTTGGCTAGGCACATTTTTTTTCCAAATTTGACCAGGCTTATTTCTGTCTGCTCTCCAAGATATTTGATATTATTTTCAGCATCTTTTTTTATTTTTACGTTATTGCAAAGCGTTCCGCATCTAGCGAGCAATTCCATTTCGGTGGTTATGCTACTATTTATTTTTTCAGCTTCAAAAATTTCCCCGTTGAAATATAATTTAGTGACTGTCATTTCATTTTTAGTCAAAGTGCCTGTTTTATCCGTACAAATAATATCAACCGCGCCGATTGATTCAGCAACGCCTAATTTTCGTATCAGAGCCCTTTTTTTAGCCATAGTCTTCGCGCCAATTGCCAAGGATAATACTACAATAGCCGGCAGTCCTTCTGGAATAGCCGCCACGGCCAGCGATATAGCTGTCAACAAAGCGCTATACAAATTGTATTTAAAAAGACTAATGAGGAAAATAGCGGCGATTACAACGGCAATGATCCTAAACATTTTTCTGCTGAATGTTGCAATTTCTTTCTCAAATGACGTTTTTTCATTTTTTATTGCTTGCAGTTTCTTGGCAATCTCTCCCACTTTCGTACCTAAGCCCGTTTTAACGATTTCCGCTTTTGCATTGCCGACATATATAAAGCTATTCATGAATATACAATCAGAAACTTTTTTAGCCACTGCTTTGGATTCTCCAGTCAAAGCCGACTCATCCGCCGTTACATTAAAAGATTCAATCAACTTAGCATCAGCGGGCACAATATCCCCCGATTCGAGCAGCACAATGTCTCCAATGACAAGCTCGCTTGCAGGAATTTTTTTTGGCTGCCCGTCTCTAATAACAAGTGCTTGTGGCGCGGCCATTTCTTGGAGCGCTTCGATTGATTTTTCTGCTTTATATTCCTGAAAAAATCCAGCCATGCCAGAAGCAAAAACAATAACTAAAATTAACACCGCATCGACAAAATCCGGCTCTTGCCCGGGAAGGTAGCCGATGACAACCGAAATGATAGCGGCGGCAATTAAGATTAAAATTAGAGGGGAAGTAAACTGAACAAAGAAAATTTTTACAGGATTTACTTTCTCGTATCTTTTAATTTCGTTGTGCCCATACTGTTCCAGTCGCTGTTTTGCTTCTTGAGTGGTTAATCCTAGTGTATGCGACATAATTATTTATTTTCGCTAATTGAGTGTATTTTCCATTTATTCAATAAACCGGCAAATATTATTGGAATGACAACCGTAAAAATAATACTTGATGCTACAACGATAGAATATAGGTCATCATTAATGAGGCCATTTTCAAATAATATTTTTATTATAATAATGCTGGTACTGAATCTTACTGAAAGCCCAAGGCCGAGCAATAATGATTTTTTTGTACCAAGGGATTTTTTCCCCATAATATAGCCGCCTAATAGTTTGGCAGCGCTTGATACCACAACGATTAAAAGTATCAGCAGTGGATACGATATTAAATAATCAATGTTTAATGTAGTACCAACCCATAAAAAAAATATTGGGGCGAAAAATCCATAGCAAACGATTTTTATTTCTTTTTCTACGGCTTGTAACTTTTTTTCGGGGATAAAATTCTTCAACGCAATACCAGCTAGTAACGCCGCTAGTGCCGTGGCTTCAGCGTATGCTCCTATTCCCAAAAAAAGAAATAATACAAAAAGTGCAAACAAAAATAAAGTTTCACCCTTAAGAAGTTTGGATTTAATGCCAATTTTTTTAAGCTTACTAAATCCAATAGTCAGTATAAATAAGAGAAAAAGGGCCAGCACTACCAGGCCGATATTGATGTGGCCATGGATTCCGGAGCCAATTAAGATAATAACTACAATTAAGGTAAAAACTTCAATAAGATCATCTAGCGTGCCAATGCCAATAATCGCCTGGCCTAAACGGGAATTAACCATCTTAAATTGTTCTAAAATTGGAATTAGGATAGCCTCCCCGACCGTCGCAAATGATAGGGCTACGAGAAAAGAAATAAACCAACTATATTCAAAAACAAAATGAATTAGCAAGCTGCCAAAAATTGCTTCAAAGAAAATAATAAAAAAAGCAGCTTTTAAAATAAATCCTTTTTTTTCTTTTGCTGACTTAAGATTTATCTCAAAACCAATAATGAAAAGCAACAAATACATCCCAAGTTGAGCCAAAAAAATAAATGAATCCGACGCGGTTATGCCACTGAATGGATTATAAATAGCTAGCAAGGTACCCAACAGCAGCGCGGAAAAAACCCACGGAACTTTTATTTTTTCCATAAAACGCCCGGCTACAAAAGTGATAAGAAATGCACCGGCTAAAAATAAAAAAAGGTTAGTCATAGTTATTTATAGTATTGTTTAAAATCAAAGTATCTTGCTATAAGTCGTTAGTTTTATCATTGACAGTTATTATAACTTTATAAATGTCAGAAAATTGTTCAAGGGTTTTGGTGATTTGTGCTTTTATTGTTGTTGCTACGCAAGTACTATGCCCTAGTAGTTTAAGGTCATCGTGCAGCTCAACGGTTGCAATGCCATCATTTATAGTCAGATTCTTTATAGTAAATTCAGGACTTATATCCGTATGCAAGCCTTGTTCCTCTTCCTTGATACTAGCTCCTTCAAAAAGTTTTTCTAGCGCTGCTTCAGCAAGAACATCGGTTTTTTGAATGGTTCTCGTAACAGGAAATACTGTTGAGCAATCTTCTCTTCCACGTTGCGTATCAAGATTACTAAAATATACCTTTATATCAATAGTTTCTTGCTGCTTATCTGTCGTTGTATCATTATTCCAAATTAGACTATAACCAAGATAACCAATTGCGCCAATAAAGAGCACCATAATGATTAAGTGGATTATAGTTTCTTTGGACTTTTCTGGTTTGTCTGGATTATCTATTAAGTTTTGGTTCATATGTTTTACTCCTTATATTTTTATTATACTCTTTTTAGTAACAAAAAACACTCCATAGAAGATTTTGGTTAGTGGTTCAAATAAAAGTCAAAAGGGTCGGATAGCTGTTTATCTTAGAACCTATTTGATTGAAGGATTAGGATCGCGAGTGGAAGGTTGTTTAAACTAACATCCCTGAGGTTTTATGTGATTTTGGGTATATGGTAGACTTAATGCAGGAGATTAAGTTACTAAAGATATAATTATGGAAGAAAAAATACAACAACCCCAACAACAACCGAATCAACGGCAATATGCGTCTAAGCCACAAAAAAGCAAGCTTCTGATTATAATAATTATTGTTATAATAATTCTGGCCGGAGCCACTACGTATTATTTCCTTGTTTATTCCAACGAGAACAGCAATGAAAGTTTACAGACGGCGTCAACTGTAAATAATAGTGAAAATAGCGCTAATGTTATTAGCAATACTGTAAATTTGGAAACGAATTCCATAAACAATGCCAGCAATAGCAATTTTAATAATAATGTTAACGCCGTAAATAGCTCTAATGCTAATACTATAATCAGTACAACTGTGAATTTTAATACTAATAACACCAACAGCCAGATTCTGGAAGGTTTTTTTAGCGATGCTGATACATATAATGATGAGGATAGTGATGGCTTGGCAAATTTATATGAAGCACGTTATGGCACAAATTATCTGGCTAAAGATACGGATGCTGATGGATTTAATGATAATGAAGAAATTATATCCTGTTATGATCCGACGTCTGCAGGCAAAATGAATAGCCAATATTATTCTGAAACGTACTGCCCTAATTATGCCTATCAGTGGCTTTTGAATTATGAAGAGTCGGGGTATACCACAAAGGACCAAATGGATTCAATTTATGAGGAATATGTCGGACTTTGCGAAATTTGGGCGGATTTTTCTGATGAGGTTTTTACCATGATAGCCTCAGGAACCGAGAACGATGAAATTTACAGTAATGAAAATTCAGTTTTTGCTTCAAGTTGTGGAAAAACTTCAGATATATATGAAACTGGCGCTTTGGATGAGTTAATTGATGCTTTTAGTTTTAACGCAACTACTGCTGAAGAATTTTGCAAAGAGTTTCCATGGGATATTCAAACAATATGCGGAGAATCGTTGCCATTTTAACTGCGGTTATTGGGTATCGCTAAAAAATAATAATTTTACAGACCGCAGTAAACAAATACTAATCTTGGATACAAAATAAACCATTTAACAAGTAAATGGTTTATTTTTTGGGGTGGCTAGAGGGAATTCCGCGTCGCTTCGCTTCTTGTCCTGGGCAGCGCTGAATGCTCCCTTTGGTCGCATCCATCGACGCTCACCTATCGGTTCGCTTCTGCCCGTTCGATTCCCCACTCCAAACAACCCAATCAAAAAAAGTTCCGCTACCCACAAGGGGTACCGCAACTTTTTCTGGGGTGGCATAATAGATAAGTTCAGAACTGTTAATTGGAAATTTGCTTATAGTGAAATTAGTTCATTATTTCCGAATCAAGAAAAACTTGCAGTTCTTCCCGATAATAATACACCCCCACTCACATAAATGCGAACGGGAGTGTCAAAATATCAATGTTATTGGTTCTTTTACCTCAGAAGAACCATTTTTTTTGTTTCTACAGCATCGCCGGCCTGTAGTCGGTAGAAGTACACTCCTGATGCCCGTAGGCTCGCATCCCACGTAGTGGTATGTTGGCCAGCGTTTTGATATTCATCAATGAGTGTTTCAACCTTTTGACCGAGAATGTTGTAGACACACAATTCGACATCGCACGCCGTCGGAAGGGTGTACGACACCGTCGTTACCGGATTGAATGGATTGGGGTAGTTTTGGTTGAGCGTGAACGAGGTGGGCAAAGGCCGATCATCAGCCGTAATTTTACCAGACCCACCTGTCTTGATACCCCAGCCATTGAGCCAGGAACCATAGTCATCAGTGCCCGTAGCATTCTCAAACTCCGGTGGAGTTCGCAGACCCCAGTTATACGCGACAGACCAGCGGCCGTACTGGGGAGTATAGGCAATAAGGTCAACATATCCGTCACCAGATATATCGTCTACGAATACCTGCCAATTAAGTTGATCGTTCTCCACAGCCCAGCCATTGAGCCAGGAACCATTCGTGCCGCTACCGCTTTTGTTGGCAAAGTAGCCACCCCAGTTATAGGCTACGAACCATCTACCGTCCGGCGGGTAGTAGACGATAAGATCATCATACCCGTCTCCTGAGCTCTTGCCACAGAAATGCTGATAGTCAGAGTTAGAAGCCCATCCGTTAAGCCACGAATCCTGAATGTACGGTCCGTCCATTTGAACAAACTGGTTATCGTGAGTGTTCTTGGCAACAAACCAGCGGCCATACTGGGGGCGATACGCGCCCACGTCGTCATAATGATCAGCGTTATTAAGCTTGCCAATAAAAGGCCAGTACGTGCCATACGATCCACCTGCCCAACCATCTAGCCAGGAATCACTTGTATGCGGGCCATCTGACTGAACAAACTCAGGTGGACTATGCGTATTCCAGTTGTAGGCCACAAACCAGCGACCCAAAACCGGATGATACACACCAACGTCGTAGTTGTTGTCTATGCTGAAATTTCCTGTAAACGGGATATAGTCATTGGCATCACCAATAGCCCAGTTATCAAGCCAAGAACCATTAGTACCAGGTCCGTTTGACTGGGCAAAGTAGCCACCCCAGTTATATGCCATGAACCAGCGACCGGTTGCATGATGGTATAGAC
>CAZBNI010000018.1:0-8935 GCA_964493105.1 uncultured Gammaproteobacteria bacterium | reverse complement strand
ACCATAGATAATGATATTTACCTGCTAAATCGATAATAAGTATAGCAAAAAAACAAGCAATCGTCAATTTTCATTGATTACTTAATAAATAAAGAGGGCAACTCCAAGCTGTGCAACCCTTATACTCGTATAATAATTTTATTGAAAATCGAATTTTTTCTGCGGACGTTTCCGTTTGAGCCGGCTCATGTAATACTGCATCAACTACCTGCGTATTACTTGGTAAGTTATCACGTAAAAAAGGGAAGTCCCAAATACAATGAGAATTATTATAAAAAATATTGAAACGACACGTCTTAAAAACTTCACGATCGTTAATATTCGGCCAACTAATCAAAGACACTATCAACAGCATCGTGAGCTTTTTGTTCGGCAGTGTCTTTTACTTCAGTAGTTGTATCGCTCACTAAGTCATCGAGAGCGCCGGCAACTTCGTCTGTTGTTGAATCAACAGTGCTTTTGACCGGCTCCTTTGTCGAACAACCGCTTACAGCAAGTACTACTCCAACAACTACCAAAATAATTATAATTCGCATTTTCATGCATTAATTGTATCGTGTATAAAACGTTTTGACAACCAGATCCTTTCAACAAATACTTACAATATTCCTTAAACCGACTGGAGTACTAACACCAAATAAACAAAAACTTCCGCTTACTTTAGGCAAGCGGGTTTTGACTTTAAAACAGCCTGTTGACTTTATCATAAATCTGTTTTATCATACTATGATATGTTTCTTTGACAATAATCAAACTATGGAGGTGGGATCATGACGGATACTCCAATAAAGCCGTATATAATGCCAGGCGAATGTATTGTTTTTAGCGGACTCGACGCTATTTTTTGTCCCGAAAAAGAAATCGCGTTCGATCAAATCGCTCATGAGTCTTTCGAAATCAATGCTGTTGAAGAAAGCCTGAAGTATATCGATGAGAAAATCATGGAAATCGTCACCGGTTTTCCTTTTTCAAAATTCAGACTCCAAGATCTGGCTATCATCGTATCAGAAGCTGTCAACAACGCTATCACGAACGGACCTCAGAGCACCGATCGAAAAATATGGGTCGACATCCTGTACCTTCCAAGAATTATGCTCTATGTGTTTGTTCGAGATGATCTTGGGCAGCTCAAAATTGAGGATATCAACATGGGTATCCCTGACACTTTCGCAACTGATGAGAGTGGCCGCGGGTATCTAATCATGGCTACCCTATCAACGATCCTGGCATATATACCAGGATATGGAAATAGGCTCAAAGAGATCGCTATTGGACTCGAGCCTGATCTCAAGGAAGAGTCATAAACAATGGCACAAACCATATAGCGCGGTACAGTAATATCACACTTTTTTTACTTATAAACTTACTACTTTACTTATTACGTTTGGAAAACAAAGATGCGGGTGAAATTTTCTTACTCAATTCCAGCGATCCCAGCTCAAACAATTTGAATGCGACAAAAAAACCAATACCAACGTATGCCGCTGCCACGATCATGCCAATAATTGATTCCCATAATGGCAATGCATCAAGTGAACCCCTGAAAAGTAAAATCAGCGGGGCAGTAAACGGCGTAAAGCTTATAACACGAGCAACTGTCCCCGTCGGATCAGCGATTAAAATCTGCGCAAAGTAAATAGGAATAACCGTTAAGAGTATAAAAACACCAGAGAGCTGCTGCGCGTCACGATACCGCGGCATTGCCGCGCCAAGCCCGACCATAATACTTGATAAGAATAAAAATCCTGTAATGATATAAAAGATTGCCGAAAAAATTTGCCACACACTTACATTCACAGCTGACCAGTCAATATCAATCGTAAACACGTTCTGCGAAACCAAAATCGCAATCCCACCCAAGGCACCGAGAGCAATTAACTGCGTGAATGCAACGCCGGTCAAACCAATTATTTTTCCCCAGATAAGTTCTCGCGGGCTTATGGTCGACAATACAGTTTCAATCATCCGATTCTCTTTTTCTTCAGCAACGCTTGAGAGCATATAGCTCGCTGATAAAAACGTCAACAAAAAATAGACGAGGATGGAAACAATTGGAATAATAAACACTTCGAACCGCTGATCTACTTCTTCGCCGTCTTTGTATAATGTTTTTACTAGTGTAAGGTCGGCATTAAATAACGCAATCTTTTCATTATCATCAATTTCCTGCAAAAGACTCTGGTTTAGAAGCCAACGTGCAGTATTGTCAAAACGACCTCGAGATACCAGGCTTGTTTCTTTCATGTACAGTTTAATCTCCTGCGACTGTGCAATATCTTTAGGATATACGAATACTGCATCGGCTTCCCCGTTTTGAACCAGGTCAACCGCGTCCTCCTGATTATCCGCGCGGGCCAACCCGCCAACGATCAGATCGTCGTTAATCAGTCCGGTTTCATCGATGATGAGGACTTGTTTCGCTTCTTTGGCCTCTCGCGCGATTTTATCCTCAACTGACTTTGTTGACACTCCCATAATCGCCATCAGGACCACATATAAAATCGGAATGATAAAAAGCAGGATCCAAAACGATGGCTTTTTTACGATTTTGATATATTCACGTTTTGCTACAAGGAATGTTTTACTTTTCATCTTCCTTGGATATCTTGATAAAAATTTTGTGCAGTGAGGGAAGTGCTACTTCAAATTTAATTATTTTTAATGACTGGGCAACAAGGTACTGCAATATCGAATCAGTACTTACATTTTTCTTGGGCACCAAGTCGGCAGCACTGGAACTACTCGTGGTAATAGAATACAGTTCAGGATTTTGTGGTAAGGTTCCCTGAAAATTTACAATGACTCGATCTTCACCAAAGCTCGTTTTTATATCAGTAACGTTTCCATACAGTTCACGTTTTCCATCTTTGATCATCAGTAAACGATCGGCAATCTTTTCAACTTCTTCCATCTGGTGGGTTATAAAGACGATCGTACTCCCCTTTTTCTTCAAATTAAGCAAAATATCTATCAACAGCGTCCGGTTCATGGGATCAAGGCCTTTGGTCGGCTCATCAAGGATTAAAAGCTTTGGATCATTGATAATCGTAATGCCAAGCTGGATTTTTTGCTGCTGTCCTGAAGAAAGCTTTTTAATCTTTGATTTGGCCTTACCTTCCAGCCCGACTTGTTCTAAATAATCATATGACCACAAACGTGCATCCTCTATGGCCATTCCCTTGAGTTCACCCAGATACGTCATCGTATCAATCACAGTCTCGGAAGCATACAAACCACGCTCTTCAGGCAAATAACCAACGAGCTCGGACATTTCAGGACCATACTGCTTCCCTTGTATTAGCAGGCTCCCACTGGTAGCTTCAAGTATTCCGAGTAAACAACGAATTGTGGTTGTTTTACCAGAACCATTCGCGCCAAGAAATGCAAAAACTTCGCCTTCATTAACTTCAAAGTCAAGATCAGTTACGACTTGATTGTTGCCAAACTGTTTTGAAAAATTCTGTACGGTGATAATTTGCTTTTCCATTTCTTGAGTTATGCCGTTAATTCGGTAGCGCTCCCGATCACAAAGGTAACAATGGCCAACGCGATAAGGATAATAACAAGTCCAACTATTGATGCAATCAGTGCCTTCTTAGCTTTTTCGGCTCGTTCCTCTTCACGCGCAGTAGCGCCAATGATCACATCATAATTACAGCAATAAGTCCCGGAAGGCCCAAAATCCACTGTACAATATTAATCACTGTAGTTTCCAATCAGCTGACCCCAATCCAAACGTCGCTGAGTCATTTGGATCTACGTCAATCTGCGCAAAAACCACGGCTGGGAGCGCGATACATGTTATAATTAGGCTATAGAATATCTTTTTCATATTATCATTATACCAAAAAACTCCTTAAAAGCGAATGTGACAATACCCCACTTGACGCTTCGACTAAATTCCCGCACAATCCCTTAAACCTGAGTTTCGCCTTTCATGACCTAAACCTTTTGGAGGCGGAAACAGAACTGAGTATTAGTGCCATGGTAACCAAATAGCTTGACAAATAAAACGGATGGTATAGAATAAATAAAAAATAAAACATTTTAATCTATTGGAGGAAATCATTAATGAACATTACTGATAAAAATGGCACCTTAATACAAGAGGGGTACAACGCCGAAGTACAGATTGAATGCGGGGACAGGAAAACCGGCGTTGTGATTCACGTCGACAAAAAAATGATAACTATCAGATCCATGATGACAGACAATAACCCTGACGGAGTACTTTTTTCAGCTGAACCAAATAAAACTGTGATACTATAATTCAGCATTACAAAACATAAAAAGTCCAGGCAACAAGCTGGGCTTTTTTCTTATTAAATTCTATACGAAAAAAGCAAATATTTAATTATTTCACTCCTTTATTTTCTCAAAAACAGCCGGCAGCCAAAATTGTTCAAATGCAGATTTTGAAAATTTAAATTTATCCCCCAAACTATCGTTAGAAATATAATACGTTGTATCGTCACTGCCAACATTAAAAGCCAGAAGCTCGGTATCCCCTTCTCCATAAAAAACAATTAAATCATCTAATACTATATCCTCATCCGAAAATCCGGACGCAGACATGGATAAAACTTTATCACCTAAATTCTCAGCTGTTTTTGTCTGTCCATTATACTCTATAATCCATTTCTCTTCACTAAACGACGCTTGGTACGTTTTCCATCCTTTTTTTACCACAATTTTTTTCACCTCACCTTTATCAAATGACCAAACTGTCTTATCCCGCCAATCATTAATTGTTTTAAAAACTGAAGTGCTCCATGAACTACGAGCTGTATACACATTCTTACCGCCGTATGGCCTAAAATATGTTGATCCATAATCAGAACCGGCTTTTCCTATAATCATGCGCAGTAACTCCTTGTCTCCGCTCCCCAATATTGTTACATCAGTTCCACTTGCTTTATCTACGCTAAACCGGCCATAATTTTTTTCTGACGTACCGACCGGACCTTTTATGTCAACTGCTGATAAAGAGTCTAAAAAACTATTTATTCTAGAACTGTCAGCTACCTTATCGCCAACTGTCCAGCCACTCGCTGTTCTTTTCATCTCAAACTCGTTAAGAGCTGTTTCTATCTTTATAGTTTCCACATCTTCGCTCTGTACCGCAGGCAATGAATATCCTCCAGCGGAAGAAATATTTGTTTGATTCTTGTTATTTAAAAATACGACTGCCAAAATTCCAACAACTAAAACTGCGATTATTATATATAACGTTTTTGATTTCATAATTTAATATTTAGAATACTGTCTATTGGTTATTTTCTTTCTTTTATAAAGATACGCAAAGCCAAATGCTGCAACTAATACGGGCAATCCGATTAAATTAATATATTTTACCGTATTTTTTTGTCCTTCCTTTTCAAAAACCAATGAGGACATTTGTCGCTGTTTTGACCTGACGCTAATTAACTGTTCGTCCTGGGCCAACCAGTCAACTGAATTGAGCGCAAAAAGAATAGCAGAAGGATTTGAATTTACATAGGCATCTGTTAAAAAATCACTGTCTCCAACCACCACCAAACGAATATCATTTGAACTTTGTTCCTCTTCCTGCTTATTAACCACTGACATTCCTACAATTTTTTTACTTAAACTGTTTGGTGAAATAGTGCTAAAATCCTGATCAGGCAACAAATCAAAATTTTCCGTCTGCTCAAAACCAGCGTCTGTTGTGGTTAGCAGCGAAACTACTTCTTTTTTATCATCAACTGCCGTTAATGAACTCACCCATGGTATCGGCACCATATTAATCTTCCCAGAAATTGGATTATTTTCTTCGCCTGTAATCCTGGGCCAGAAGGGATAAGGCACTATATAGTTGAATGCTCCTCCGCCAAGGGAAATGCTTTCATGCGAACGCAAATCTCCTACAATATTATTATTTATCCTCACACCAAATTCCTCCACCAAATCCGTTAAACTATTTTCGTTTGCCGACACTTGCAAAGTTTGCATATCAATTGATACGGTATCAATCATGAAAAAAACTTTTCCATTATTGTTAATGAAAGTTCTCAAAACTTCTTTATCTCCATCGCTCATTTCCGCTTTTGGTCCCGCCACCACCAAAATATCCGGCACCGCATCCATCTGCCCGGTTTCACTATCAATAGTTACCGTAATTACCTCATATTGTTCAGCCAAATTTTTCTCGAATACGCTCAAATCGCTATAAATACCCTTTTCTTCATGCCCTGACAAAAATCCAACCGTCATCTTTTTATCTACGGTCATTTTTCTAATCAACTTAGTAACTTGATATTCAAAATCATCACTGGTTTCAATAAAAGGCATGACCTCTTTCTCGTCCAAATAAGAAATTACCAATCCAAAATAACCTTTTTTTACCTGAAATTCATCTGAGCTTACGGTATTAAACTGAACAGGCTGTATGCCGTCTGCTTCCGCCTCACTGGAATTATCAGTATCAACTTCATGAACATTAACTTTTAACTTACCATTCGAAACGGTTTGATAATCATTCAGCAAATCTGATACATCCCGTGCGCGCAAACTTACCTCTGGCGGCAATTCTTTTGAACTATAGAAATCAATCGTCAAAACATCATCCAAATTGCCCACAATATTCTCAGTCGCGTCTGATAGCGTATATAATTTTTGCTTTGTCAAATCCAATCTGCCGTGAATATTCAAACCAAGCAAGTTAATTATTACGGCGATCGAAATTAACGCCAAAATGCCAATTCTTAGCCTGCGCCATGTCGATCGCTTCTGATTAATATGCTCCCGTATCATCAGCCAGTAGCTGGCGGCTAAAAACGAAGCTGTGGCCGTTAAAAAATAAATAATATCACGGGCATCTAGCACGCCTCTAATAACATTAAAATAATGCCAGGTAATTGACAACTGCTCAAAAATTATTTTTACCAGCGACGGCATGGACACCAAAACAACATTCAATCCAATGCAAACAAATACAAAGATCGTTACAACCGACACCATGAATGAAACTATTTGATTTTTAGTAACACTGGACGCGAAAATTCCAATAGACACGGAAACCATGCCCAGCATTACGGCGCCAATATATTGCGCCGCTATCATTCCACAATCAAAGTCTCCATACGATGACAGCATTAACGGAATTAACAAAGTGAGCATTAAGGCAATTATAATAAAAATCAAGCTCCCAAAAAATTTTCCAACTACTATCTGCCATTCCTTAATAGGCTGGACTAACAGCAATTCCAAGGTGTGATTTTGCTTTTCCTCGGCAATCAGACGCATGGTTACGGCCGGTATAATAAACATGAACATCCAGATAAACACGTTGAACATTGACCTCATGTCAGCAATGTTATACAAATAGGCTGAACGAAAATAAAAAAATCCGTTTATTGCTAAAAAAACCACCAAAATTATATAAGCAATGGGATGATCAAAATATGCCTTGAGCTCTTTTTTAATAATTATTAATAATGGTTTGATAAATTTTTTCATGCTCTATTCATTGCGTGTTAATTTTCTGAATACATTTTCAAGACTTGCCTTTTCCTGATGCATGTTCCAAAGTACCCAATTCCTCTCCTTTGCTGCCTTAAATATCAGAGGCGTAACTGCTTTGGCCGCATCAGCCAGAATCACATATTGATGCCTTGAATTCAAATTCGATTTACTGGCTATTTCCGCTACGCCATCAATGCCTAAAATGTCATTATCGATATTTTCCTCCGCTTCAATGTCCAAATGGATCCGCTGGTTTTTATCAACGCTGGCCTGTAAAGAATCAACGCTGCCATCAGCAACTACCCCGCCCTTATCCAAAATAATAAGCCTGTCACACATAACCATGGCTTCTGACAGCACGTGTGTGCTAACAATTACAGTCCTTTCCTTTCCAAGGTTTGTAATCAATGAGCGAATATCAACCCTTTGGTTTGGATCAAGCCCTTCTGTCGGCTCGTCTAAAATCAATATTTCGGGTTTTCCCAAAATTGCCTGAGCCAAACCCACCCGCTGCCTAAATCCTTTAGACAGTTCGCTAATCGGCCGGTAATAAACGCTTTCAATGCCCACCTCTTTCACGACTTTGCCAACTATTTCCTTGGTTTTGTCAGAACTAAACCCTTTTAATTCAGCCATACTTTTTAAATATTCAAAAACTATCATATCATCATATAACGGATTATTCTCGGCTAAATATCCTAATTTTTGCTTTATACCTACTTTGTCTGAAATAACACTTTTCCCGTCAACAATAATCTCACCGAGAGTTGGTTCTAAAAAACCGGTGATCATACGCATCATAGTGGTTTTTCCAGCTCCATTCGGACCTAAAAAACCGACAACCTCTCCATTTTCAATTCGGAAATCCACGTTATTTATGGCTTTTATTTCAGCGAAATATTTTGATACGCCTTTAATTTCAATCATTTTTATTAATACTTTCAATTAATAACAACCCAAAAAATTAATTCTAATTAATTCTTAGCTGCTGCCGTTCAGATTATCCGACAATATATGCTATATTATATCCCCAAAAAATAAAAAATCAAATATAATTTATCCACAACAAATTTATTTACAAAAAAACTACACGTTTGATCCAGCGCAAAACCCAGTACTCCAGCACATCTGTAAATTATATCCGCCAGTAGGCCCATCCAAATCCAGAATCTCTCCTGCCAAATACAGGTTTTCAATAACTTTAGACCGCATTGTCTTTGGATCAATTTCTTTAAGATCTACGCCTCCTGCAGTTACAATCGCACGATCAAATCCAGCCAATGCTTTCACGTGCAACGTAAAGTTTTTTAGTAAATGAACTAATCCTTTTCTTTCTTCCCTCGTAATTTCGTTTACTTTTTTATCAGGATTAATTTTGGAAAGTTTAATAATGATAGGAATTAACATCTTTGGCATTAATTCATGCACACTGTTTTTATATACTTTATTA
>CAZBNI010000017.1:0-9795 GCA_964493105.1 uncultured Gammaproteobacteria bacterium | reverse complement strand
CAACGCGGAGTCTAACTTCCATATGAGCATTGAGTCAACTTCATCTTTGGTATAGCAGTCCTCTTGCGCCTGCCCGCTTCCAGAAAAAACCGAAAGCGCTAAAAAGCACACTACGAATATGGTAAAGAGCTGTTTCATCGGAATTACTCCTTGTTTTGTGTTTGTTTTCTATTCAAACTAGTATACGAAATTATTCAAAGCAAGTCAATAGAAACAAGCTGGATAGAAGACTATCCGGCTTGATTTTTGAACTGCTCACTACTTCGACGAATGAAGATAGATTCTACTAACCGTTTTGTCGGGCCATTGAGCGCCCTTTCCATCAATCTCAAAGCACAACTTTTCGTTGAGCTCGAAACCGCATACGGTTCCTCCGGTTTCCGCCGTAACACTTCTTGACCGCAGAAACGACGAACCTTTAACCCAAACCTTGAATAAGCCAGCCATATAGCCATCCAGCGCAGATTCGTTAACTTCACTCATGCTGAATACAACAAACCAATCTGCGTCACTTAAGCCAATTAACAAAAGTACCTGACGCGTATCTCCTGTACCAAGACAACAACTGCTCGGTCGGCTTCAGTCAACGTATGCAGTTCAACCTGCTTAACCTTGAGGCGAGCAAGGTCTTTTACCGAAACTGACATAATACCTCCTTATTATAGTCGTTTGGCTTTTTAACTTATCAATCGTACAATATATGTATTATAAAAAATGGATTACTGTCGTATATACAACAAAACAGCATTCAGTCAAGATAAGAATGCCTGTTGTAATTATTTACTCTGAAGCAAGCTCCTCAAAAAGTTTTTTTTGATTTTTACTCAGCTTATCCGGAGTTTTCACAATAACTGTTACCAAATGATCTCCCCGGCCCTTGGTACGGAGATGCGGAACGCCTTTTCCATTGAGGCTAAAAATTTTACCAGACTGGGTACCAGACGGAATTTTCAACATAACATCACCATCCAATGTGGTAATAGGAATTTTATCCCCAAGCGCTGCTTGCGAAAAAGAAATCTCCACATTGGTAATGATATTATCACCATCACGTTCGAATAATGGGTCCCGCTTAATTCGCATCGTAATATACAAATCACCCGAGCTGGCACCATACGTCCCGACCTCACCTTTTCCAGCTAAGCGTATTGTTTCGCCCTGATTAATACCTGCGGGTATCTTCACTTTGATCTTTTCGGTTTCTTTGGACCGGCCTTCTCCTCGGCACTTAGTACATTTTTTGCTTGCTGTTTTGCCGGCACCACCGCAGTCTGGACAAATCCCGACAGATCGAAATGCACCCATGATGGTTCGCTGCACCTGTTCAACCTGCCCTTTACCGGCACAGGTCTTACACGTATCAATTTTTGAGCCTGGTTCTGCGCCATTGCCAGAACAGTGTGGGCAGAGTACATGTTTATACAGTTCAATCCCTTTTTCACTGCCAAAAACTGCCTCACGAAATTCAATATCCATTTCCGCTTGAATATCTTGTCCCTTGCTCGCTTGCCGTGTCCTTGTACCTCCGCGCCGACCAAAACCAAATAAGTCACCAAAAATATCTCCCAGGTCACCCATATCAAACTCAACACCCTGCCCAGCACCGCCCGGACCGCCAGAGGCGCGCGCAAAATCTTGCCAATTAAATCCGCCTGCGCCACCATGGCCTCCCTGGGTGAATGCTGCTGGACCAAACTGGTCATACTGCTTGCGCTTTTCTGCGTTCCCTAAAATCTGATACGCCGCGTTGACCTCCTTAAACTTTTTCTCGTCTCCATTTGACTTATCAGGGTGATACTGATGCGCTAATTTACGAAACGATTTCTTTATTTCATCTTGGGATGCATTCTTTGCAACACCAAGTAATTCATATAAATCTTTTGCCATAATTGTATTACAGTGTTATCTTTTCCGCTTGTACTTGAATTTTTTCGACCTTAATAAATTTCAGCCACACGAGTATGTGAAATACAAGAAAGCTCATTGATTTGACCAGTTCCCTATAAATAGATCCGAAAAAGTGTAATACAAAATACAGCCCAATTGCCATCAACGCAGGAATAAATTTCATATAGGGTTCGGCATGTTCATCGATATAACTACCCACAAACCTTCCAATAACTGTTTCCATAGATTCATCACCCGTAGCCTCGACACCAAACGACTCTAGAAATTCTTCACGGGCCACACCAATCGCCTCGTCTTTTGCCCCAGCAATCCCTTCTTCAACCGCGGTATCAATTTCCTCATACCCTGTGTCAAGTTTCACTTCTTCCAGGCTGCCAAATCCGATCTGCTTGATAAATTCATCTACTGTCATTTTTGGTTTGAAATTATCTTTATAGTAAACATTGAGAGCGTTACTAATCGCATTCGTTCCAATTTCAGTAAAACGCTCAGTCATATTATTATCAGCTACAGCGTCAATAGTTAAAAAACCATAGTACACAAAAGAAATCGCCAGTAGTAACAATGAAACTGTTACTCGTAATCCTGACTTAATCACTCGGCGTGGCATGAATTTTGTGCGTGTTTCTGTATCAATCCGTACTTCCCGGCTCCAGTACAAGTAACTAAGTATTACGAGAAAGAATCCAACAAAGCTCCAGATCGAAAAATGAAAAAAGATAAACACCGTACCGGCTGCAATAAGGCTCATTATGAGCACAATAATCTTTCTGGTAATCAACACCTCTGCAACTGCCAAAAAGCACAGCATCAGGCAAAAAGCTAATAGCGTTGTAACGATCACCACAATATTCTGCGTACCCGTATCAAAGCCGATGCCGGTTACGACCGCATTGTGCCACGCCAGCCAAAATAATGCCGTACTTGCAATAACCAACGATGCCATAATAGCGATCTTGCTCATTGGTTGCTTTGGTACAAATTTTTCGATCTTTTTTTCTTTACCCGCCGTAGAGGTGGGTTCTGGTTTTTGCTCTACACGCATACAAGCGTTAGTTATTGACAAAATATAACTTTATGCTACTATACACTATTGTAAAAAAAGAAACAAACATTGGAGGTAATTAATGGTAACAGTACTCAAGAGAATGAGTGAAGTTGGTGATAAACCTCTCGCCTATACACGGATTGTCCGAACCAAGAAAGGTGAATATATCATCTATACTGACACTAACGGCACTGAGGTTGCGTTCACTTCATTTTCTGCAAATCAGATCGGACACGCGGTCCACCTCAACGGGAATAATTCCACACAGGAATTCTTTTACGCAAGTGGTGGTCCTGACTCCGGACTCAAACTGTCCGGCCCACACGATCTTCTAGGATCCATCATGGACGGCTCAATGAAGGCCGAAGTCTGAGAATGACCTTTTCGCGACCACTTAGCCCCGCGCTCATTACAAAAATGGCGGGGCTTTTTATACTGTTTTTTGCTCTACACGCTATAGAGCTCTCATGTATTGACTTATTACTAATACATGGTAATATACTGAATTACTAACAAAAAACACAAACTGGAGGTAACATTGGACATAAACAACTCAGATAGGTTTCGATGTCTTGTTGCTATCGAACAAGGTGGCTTTATGTTTGAAGCCGGTAAGGTTTACTTTCTGAAAACGAAATCTGATAACACGGTCTCAATCTACAAAGGTTGTGGTGGCGTTGGTAATTTCTCACTCTCCGAATGTGACGATCACTTTGTACAGGTCATCAAAATCAAATGTACCAAGGACATCAAAGAGGATGGGGAAACGCTGCACCGAGCAGGTGATATATTCGACGTCGCGACTTCTAGTGATGACGAATACATATTGTATGCAGGTTCTGACACAGACCCTGTTTCTACTATCACCAAAGCAACCCTAGCGATTCATTTCGAAGAAGTAGCATAGTACATCAAGTCCTATCAAACGGTTTAGCCTCGCGCTCTTTTTTGAGAATAGCGGGGCTTTTTTATTTGTAAAAAGTTCAAAAAACTATTAAGATTAATATAAACAAAAATTAATATACAAACTGCGGGGGTTACAATGACGACACAAGAATGGATTTCTTTGTCAGATCTGTGTCAGGAAAATTTCGGCATTGTTGATGCACCACAACATATCATCCATGCTATCAGCATTGCTGCTGGAAAAATTCCGGCAGTGCCATACAATCCAATTCCCGACTATGGCATATTCCTGGCAAAATGCAATCAGTGGGGTGTACCTAAGGATGAGCAGAACTTACTCGAAACATGTAAGTCTTTGTTTCTGCACCGTGCTGTTTATCAGCTTTTGACAGTTGACGCAATCGAGGTTAAATTCACTCATCATGAAAATCCGACTGCTGAAACTGTACGGATTGCCGACGGCCAAAAAGTTATCTGGGGCTGGATGGGCCAATCAATTGCCACCGCCTTTTACTGGGCGTTCCTGTTCCACGAAAAAAACAATTCATTGGAACAACCAGAAAACATTTGGCAACGGTTACACTTTTTGTATTCAGCCGGCCAGTACTGGCCTCAAATAGTGCTTGCATTCTATGAGCGTACGCTTGGAATCAAATACGATACCCGCGAACAGCGTGAACATTATTTGAAAAATGTCGTGCGCCGCACTGGACTTAGTCCTGATGAGCTCAAAAAACGTCCTGAGCTTTTCGAAAACGCAGTGGATTATCTCCACCAAACGATCACCGAGCAGCTCCGCCTACTCCTCCATCCACAATGACAAAGAACAAACTATCACGCAGAGCCACCGCCTACCGGTGGCTCTTTACTATGACGCTGTTTTAAAACCAATCTCCTCGTTTGACGGAGATTTTGCGATCTCGATCTTTCCAAACTTATCTTCGTATTTCTTAATATTTTCTTCGAGTGCTTTGAAAATGCGTTTCACGTGCCCCGGGCTGGTAATAACCCGGGAAGTAACAACGCCGGTGCGTTGCCATGGATATACGTTCATAAAATCCAAAACAAATTCCTCTTTGGAATGCGAAATGCCCATTGCATTAGCATACGAGCCTTTGAGGGTCGCATCATCAATCTTGATGTTAACTTGCTGTTGTTGTGGCTGTGGTTGGCCATTCATAATTATTTCCTTTCATTACTAATTATACGTAGTGTACCATGTTGGCACACAGATTACTATTGATGAATATGTTATTTTTATTGACAAAATTCTTAGTTTTAAATATACGTCAACCTAACCGCCCTTTCCCTCCTAGCCACATGCGACCACGCGGTCACTTGGAATAAAATTTTTTCCTAGACCTCTGTCGCTCACCGTTCTGGTGAGTAGACCGATTTGAGATTTGTGGCGTTTAACAAGCGTCACAATAGGCCAGTTAACTCTACTTAGGCTTAACTCCCTTTTCACCACTAATCCCGTCTCCTCCTTGGAGTCGGGTATTTTTATTGACAAATAGCTTTTCAAACCATTATAGTTACATCATACAGAAATCGTAACTTAATAAAAAAAGAAGGGGGGTCTCATGACAGATTACGGCGAATGTGGATATGGTAATTCGGTATTTACGAACGGGTTCTTGGCAATTTTCTTTATCGGGTTTAAGTTCTTGTTTGTGTGCGCTTTCGTCCTCGGCGTCATGAATGCGCTCAGTCCGATCTTTGATCACTCCGCTTGGAACACGTTTGCTTGTGTGCTTTCCTGTATACTCTCCTGCGTGCTGCTGATAATTTTTATCTGGATCACATACGTGAATTGGAGAGACAGAAATGAATCAAGAGTTAGTGATACTGAAGGAAACGAATTACTGTTCAACTTTGGGGTAACATCAATATGCCTAACAGCGCTGTTGATACTCAACTTTACCGATCCGGTCATAGATCTTGAAACGACCATCTTTTCGAGGCTTTTTCTTGCATTTGGATGCTACGTTGGAATGGCTGGGATGCTCTTCTCAGATTCGTTTAAGATCAGGCTTAATTGGTAATGCTGCTAATTGGTTATACTGACCCTGCGTTGTTAAGATGTGGGGTCTTTTTTTTCTTTTCAAATTGCATTGTATAGTGTCATTCTGAACCAAGTAATCACAGAGTAAAGAATCTCAGCTATTTCCTCCCAAGAAAATAATCATCGATCTTCCTCACAAGCTCCACTGGTTTCTTATTAAACTCCCACTCCTGCTTCTCACTGGTGTCGTCGTTTTCAAGAATCAAAATGTATTTGTCCGACATGCTCAATAAGCAATGCGGCATAGTGATGTGAAAATGCCACTTTGTACCATCCTTTACGTATTTACGGATAGTTTCCAGTGCTTCGTGCTTTATCGCCTTTTGCTTTCTTTTTTTTGATCGGTTCAACTGGTACGCATGTTCCTCCAACTCTTTTCTTAGTTTTTTTGAGCTCTCGCAGTAAAAAGTATCGCGCCCTGTTTCCAGCACAACAACATCTTTTCCCGTATCATTAAACGTACATGTAGACGGCATGCAGTGATGGTGCCATCCTGTCCCGGCATTCATTACCCGTTCCTGCAGTTCCTCCGGACTAATCTTTTCTCCATGTTTTTTAATCATAATTTCCTTTCGCTTTGTCTAATACGATTACCCCTCAATGCGGAGTTTTCGATAATTAATAAATATAATTTATGTCTGCAGTCGCAGGCACAGCGGCCCGCTCCTTGATTATAAAATAATGTTCTTCCCAGATTCCGAGCGCGATCCGCTCTTTAATACGTTCGCACACTGGAGAGTGTGCTCTCTACAGTAATTTATATACTCCTAGCGAACCTTTCCCGCCTGCTTTCGCCTTTGGCGAAGACAATGGCGGGCAGGTCCAAGGTGCGCTCGAATTATTAAAATGTAAATGGATCTTTCCCACGCCTCGAACCTGCAGGTTTTTGATCAAGGCGCAGACACCACTTCGTGGTGTTAAAAACTGGTGGCGGTTGACACTATGCCGGTTTAAACCGGTTGGTGAAGTGGGTTGCCCGTCTCTTGGACAAAAAGCGGGCATTTTTTTAATAAGCTGTCGCCTCCAGAGTTGTAATACGCTCGCAGCGACAGTCTTCGACCCTGAGGCTCAGACCCAAAGGGAGGGCTGCTCCTATGTTACCACTGTATACGTTTGTCTTTCCGGGCATACCTCTTGTCATCGCGAGAAGTGTAACGACGAAGCGATCTCTAGATTGCCACGTCACTCCACTTCGACTTCGCTCATTGTCGCTCCTCGCAATGACAATACTATTTAGAACGTGGGGTTTGGGGCCCTTATAAGAATGCGACACCCTAAGGCTAAAGCTTACTTAAAAAAGCAACTGTCCACCTTTTCTCATCAAGATCATATTGCAAAACAACTCCACGAAAACTGCCAAATAATTTTTCTGTGGGTAATCCCTAGCAATGTTATCTATTACATTTTCATCAGACTCGATAGCATGTTTACTTATTTCAAAATATAACGAATATTCCCCTTCCTTAAATGTAAGATATACATTTTGACCATATCTAAATTTGGATAAGATGCGCTTTAGTACGCCCTTTACCTTCTTATAAATATCAGCTCCAATCGCATTGATAAATCCACTGGCCACTAAACCAAAAAACGTGATAATTACACCCTCTGGAAACCACTGCAATCCTCCTATTGCACTTGTATCCGCTTCTACAACTTCAAACTTAATACTAGATTCTTTCTCGTCCACCTGTGTATCTATTGTAACTTCAATTTTTGACATAGGATATAATCTTCCAAAGACCCCCGGTTTCCCGGGGGCGCATATTCAAAACTAATTACTTCTTATCTTCCTCTTTTCCTCCAGAGGCGGACTTATCATCCTTAACATCCTCAAATTCAGCATCCACCGGTCCCTTGTCGCTTTTCTTCACCTCTTCCTTAGATTGTTCACCACCTGCCGAAGGTCCTGAGCTTGCCGAAGGACCTTTATCTCCATACATTGCCTGACCGATTTTCTGAATTGTCTGCGACAAATCCTCTGACGCTTTTTTAATAGCATCCTTGTCATCTTTGTCTTTGACGTCTTTCAAAACCTTTATCTTTTCTTCAATTTCTTTTTTCACATCATCCTTAACCTTATCACCGGCGTCTTTAAGCGATTTCTCCGCAGTGAAAACTAACGACTCTGCCTGATTTCTGATATCAATCAATTCTTTCTTTTTTTGATCCTCAGCTTCGTGCGCCTTAGCGTCCTGCTTCATTTTCTCAACTTCTTCTTTTGATAAGCCAGAGGAAGCAGTAATAGTAATTGATTGTTCCTTACCGCTGGCCTTGTCTACTGCTTTCACATTAAGGATGCCATTTGCATCAATGTCAAACGATACTTCAACCTGCGGAACACCGCGCGGTGACGGAGGAATCCCTGACAGCATAAACTTGCCTAGAGTCTTGTTATCAGTAGCCATTGGACGTTCGCCCTGCAATACGTGGATCTCTACAGAAGTCTGATTGTCAGCAGCTGTGGAAAAAATCTGTGACTTGGAAGTTGGAATAGTTGTATTTTTCTCGATCAGCGGTGTGGAAACACTACCAAGCGTTTCAATACCAAGCGTCAAAGGAGTTACGTCCAAAAGCAGAACATCTTTTACATCACCCTGCAAAACACCAGCTTGTACTGCTGCGCCCATTGCAACAACTTCATCAGGATTAACGCCAATATGCGGTTTCTTGCCAAAAAACTTTTCAACCGTTTCCAGTACTTTCGGCATACGGGTCATTCCACCGACCATGATTACCTCTTCAATCTCTGACGGCTTAAGACCGGCGTCATCCAGAGCTTTTTTCACCGGCACAATTGTTTTTTCTACGAGATCACCGACCAATTCCTCAAGCTTAGCGCGCGTCAGTTTCAAATTCATGTGCTTTGGTCCGGAAGCGTCTGACGTAACAAACGGAATGTTGATTTCTGTTTCAACTGAAGTGGATAATTCAACCTTTGATTTTTCCGCTGATTCTTTAAGCCGCTGCAGGGCCATCTGGTCTTTGGACAGATCCATGCCCTGGTCTTTTTTAAATTCGTCAATCAGCCAATCAATGATTTTTTTGTCAAAATCATCACCACCAAGGTGGGTATCACCGTTGGTAGATTTAACTTCAACCGTATCTTCCGCAACGTCAAGGATCGAGATATCAAAAGTACCGCCACCAAGATCATACACTGCAATCTGCTGATTTTTTTTCTTTTCAAAACCGTAGGCGAGTGCTGCTGCAGTTGGTTCGTTGATAATACGCTGCACTTTTAGGCCAGCGATTTCACCAGCATCCTTAGTTGCCTGGCGTTGTGAATCATCAAAATACGCAGGTACGGTAATAACTGCTTCCTCGATTTTTTCACCAAGCTTTTCTTCGGCATCACTTTTCAGCTTTTGCAGAATCATGGCTGAAATTTCCTGTGGCGTTGATTCATTACCGTTCAATTTCACTTTAATACCTTCACCAGCCTGTACAATCTTATACGGCATGGTTTTGACGTCATGCTGTACTTCTTCGTCAGACCATTTGCGTCCGATCAAACGCTTCACCGAAAAAATCGTGTTTTCTGGATTGGTAACAGCTTGGCGCTTTGCAATCTGGCCAACGACACGCTCGCCGTTTTTAGTAATAGCTATGATAGACGGTGTGGTGCGGTTGCCCTCCTTATTTTCAAGAACTTTTGGCTCGCCACCTTCGATAAATGCCATGGCTGAGTTTGTTGTTCCGAGATCGATTCCGAGTATTTTACCCATTTCTTTTTATCCTTTCTTGTTAGTAAATACTTTAATTAATCAATGAATTTAAGAAAATTGTCAGTTTTTTTCATCATTTCATGCAACTGTAATACTTCTTCGCTCCTTACCGGCTCCTGGTCCTGAAACTGCATTACTTC
>CAZBNI010000016.1:0-10500 GCA_964493105.1 uncultured Gammaproteobacteria bacterium | reverse complement strand
GACATCAAAACAGACAAACCGATTATAACTCAGGTTTCACGCTTTGATAAATGGAAAGACCCGCTGGGAATTATCAAGATTTTTAAACAAGTACGGAGGAAAGTGAACTGCCGTTTGGTGCTCATTGGAAACCTTGCGCCCGATGACCCAGAAGGTCCCGAGATCTTTAAACAGGTTATGAAGCAGGCAAACAGCGAGGTAGATGTGTTGGTTAACTGTGAAGACAATGACCTTTTGGTAAACGCCCTTCAAACTAAAGCGCGAATTGTTTTACAAAAATCCATTCGTGAAGGGTTCGCGCTTACAGTCAGCGAAGCATTATGGAAAGGAACGCCTGTTGTCGGCGCGAATGTTGGCGGCATCCCACTGCAGGTTATTAATGGAAAAACCGGATATCTTGTTTCAAGCCAAAAACAAGCAGCTGACGCGTGCGTTCGAATTCTAAAAAATAACACGCTCCGAAAAAAACTCGGTGCCCAAGGCAAGGAACACGTACGAAAAAATTTCCTGATAACACGCCATCTCCATGATTACCTAAAACTGTTTAACCGCTATCTGGGGACTTAATATATGAAAACACTTTGCATATTTGTACAAATTTTTGTAGCTGCAGGAATTATTATCTATGGTTAAATACTCGCCATCAAAGAATGCAAAAAAAATGGCAGATCAATACTTGAAGCATGAATTCAGGAAAATTTTTCATGACCTTCGAAATAAAAACATTTGGCATCAAATTGATAGATCGATTGATACATATGAACGACGCGACGGAGAAGGTCCTTTTTGGAACCTAGTTTCCTCAATCTCAGAAAATCTTAAATTAAAACGGGTCTACCATGAACTTTCAAGCACAAAATATTCATGGAAGTTGCAAAGTATACCGACTAATAAGCTCCTACTCGGCGGCATGTCACCAACTATCAATAGATACACCCTTAAAAAATGTAAACGGAGCCCCATGCTTTTTTTACACGAATGGAACCGGAATGCAAAAATTCGAAAAGTGATACACAAAACAGGCTTTGCTAAACATCCTGAACGTGACCACTTCCCGATTTTTGTCTATAAAACAAAAGATGGATACGCAATTTTTGACGGTATGCGCCGATCTTTATTAGCAATCATTGAAAATAAAAAAAGGATTAAAGCGTGGGTTGGTACTGTGACAAACCCGAATGGAAAATCGTTAATCAGTGCTGGTCGTTGCCATTTTCTGGCAAATGTTTATGAGCGAAGCGCACGATTTGATCCGTCACTCGAAAAAGCACTTGTCCGAATCGGCAAGGACATTATGCATTCATACCGAAATGGCCGCACTACACTCATCAATCGAATTGGAGGATGGACATATGACCCGAAACTCAAATCGATTATAAATAAAATGAAAAAATAAAGTTACTCCTTACATTATATATGCAATCTTATAATCCACTATTTGTCTTTCTCACCGTCTATATTGCAATGATTGCCGCTTCGTTTTGAAAATCATATGTAGAAGGCAGGAATGCCTGGGACATGGAAAAACATGGCTAGAGAATCAAACTTGGAGCCTTTACACTGACGGGATATCACTTTTTCCTGTTCATCGTTATGTTTCCTGCGCTGTTAGCCCTACCACTTGTTATCAATGACTGGGATACAAAACTGTTCGGTATCCTCCTAAGTGCCTACTTCTCAGGCACTGTTATTCAGGATTTCATGTGGTATGTGGTTAATCCTGTGGTTAAATTTCGTGAATTCAATTCAGACTTTGCAAACTATTATCCACGAATAAGATTTGGCAAAGTAAAAATTCCAACCTTTTATTTTATTGGATTGGGAATTGCCGTACTTTCGTGGTTAGTATTGTGGAAATAAACACTTGACACGCACGCAATGCTTTGATAAGCTTTTTCTAACGTAAAAAAAATCGATCCTTGACGATAACCGAGGGCGTAGCTCCAATTGGTTAGAGCGGCTGACTCCAAATCAGCATGTTCGGGGTTCGAGTCCCTGCGTCCTCGCTAAAATATGGCCTAGACGGCTGTCACAGGACATGTACGATGTATTCGATACTCGTCTGTTCTTCACTGGCAGCGGCGGCGCGGCCTGGGTGCTGACTGACACTATCAGTAATTCTCCTCACCAGGAACAATACATAGATGGTTCTAGCCCATCCAGTCAATACCTTTTCTAAATTAAAACGGCTCCCCTTTTTCGGTGAGCCGTTCTTTTTTTATGCTAATTTCTTTTTATAATTTTGATAATACCGCTTCCGAACGCTTTCCCATGAAAAACGATGCGTTTGCGCCCCATACGCTTCAGCAATGTATTCGCTCATCTAATAATCAAATTGACAATATCAAGTATTCTATAGTTGACAGTTGACCGCGTTTACTTCAAATGATATAGCTATAATGAGTTTAGTTAATAAATTATCATTATGAAAAGATGTCCGCAATGTGGTAAAGAACATAAACAAAATAGAAGTCTGTGTAATAAATGCTATTTCTTAATTCCAGAAAACAGAGAAAAAAGGAAATTACGGCAAAAAATTTATCGAAATAATCATTTACAGAAGAGGAGAAATATAGAAAATAATTCTCAGTTCTTGCACAGATATGGAATTACTAAATTTGATTTCGAGAAAATACTTAAGGAACAACGGTATAAATGTAAAATATGTGGAAAGATCAAACCTGATTTAAAGCAACTATTCCATCTCGACCATAATCATAAAAATCTTAAAATTAGGGGCATCTTATGTCCAAATTGCAATAAGGGTTTAGGATTTTTTAAGGACGATATTAGTTTATTACAAAAAGCAATTGAATACTTAAAAAAAACTGATTAAGTTGTTTATTCATAATTGACCACAAAAACTAAAAGTTCCTAGTATACTAGGAACTAGGAACTTTTAATGCTATACTATATTATATGAAAACATCCCTTAAAATCATTAACTATCTTAAGGAAAAAGGCAGGCTGAGCGGTGGTCAGTTGGCGGATTACTTGGGCATCAGTACCAGAGCCGTCCGTAAGCAGTTGCGCAATTTGCTGGCACAGGGAAAAATCGCTAAAATCGGAAAGCCGCCGAAGGTTTTTTATTTTATCCCGGAAAAGGGCATGACCAAAGGCGGAAGTAAAGTGGATGCGGCATTCAAAGAATTTATCAATGAACATTATCTGATCATTACCCCGTCAGGCGAAATGAAAGAAGGATTTGAAGGCTTTGTTTATTGGTGCCAGAAAAACAATTTTAATATCAAAAAATCAGCGGATGATTACATAAAGATACTGAAAAAATACCGCCGTTTTAAAAAAGACGGCCTGATTGACGGCCTGCCTAAACTGCGCAGTACTTTTCCTAAAGTGTATTTGGACAAGTTGTTTTATCTGGATTTTTATAGTATTGAGCGTTTTGGCAAAACAAAACTTGGACAATTGTTGCTGTACGCCAAGCAAAGCCAAAATACCCAATTGGTGAAAGAGCTGATTGTCACCATACGGCCACGAATTAGGCAGGCTATAGAGAAATTCAATATTGATGCCGTGGGATTTATCCCGCCCACCGTCAGAAGAGAAGTGCAGTTCATGAAAGAGTTGCGGAAGAACCTGCGTTTGGATTTGCGCACGCTGTCAATTGTCAAAGTGACTACAAGAATAGTCGTTCCTCAAAAAACTCTAAATAAGCTACCTGACCGGGTTGAAAACGCGAAAAAGACAATTGTGGTTAATGAGTCGGTCGCGGCAAATAACATTCTGCTTATTGATGACGCTGTCGGTTCAGGCGCCACGCTCAATGAAACAGCTGCCCAGCTACGCCGTCAAAACCTTATTAAAGGTAAAATTATTAGCCTGGTCATAACTGGCAGTTTCAAAGGATTTGACGTGATTAGTGAGGTCTAATTATTTTTTATATAACATCAGTATCTTGCTTGGGTGATTTCTTGAATAATTAACCGATTGATAAACAAAGAACGGCTTCCCTTTTCTGGTGAGCCGTTCTTTTTACTATGCAGCTTAAATAAGCTTGACGACGATCAAACTGTAGTATACAATAAAATAACGTAATAATTAATCTACAATTTTATGGGCGGAGAATTAAGGGAAATTGCTAACGAAGTTGAGGCCAACGCGGAAAAAGCTGGACGAGAAATTAAAATGATGCTGGATGCTGCAAAAGCTGGTGACTGGACAGAACTTAGGGACGTTGAAATGTCAACAAAAGATGTGCAGTATTTAAATGACGAACAAAAAGATATGATAGCTGAAACCAGATCACTTTTTGATCAGGCAAAAACTGAAGGGGGAATTGAAGATGATCAAGTGTCTGAAATAGAAAAAGTGCTATCTGGTTTTGAGGATGCTCTCAACAATCAAGAATAGAAATAACTAAAAAACAATCTCTTGGTTAAGAGATTGTTTTTTTACAATTTCTTTTTATAATTCTGGAAATACCGCTTCCGTACGCTCGCCCATGAGAACCGGTGTGTCTGCGTGCCATACGCCTCAACGGTATATACGCTCACTACAGCACCAAGGCGCCCTGCTTTAGCAAGCGAATATCCGTTTACTAAACCTTTGATAAATCCTGCGCGAAACGCATCACCCGCTCCAGTTGGATCAGATGTATTTTTTGGTTTCGAAGGTGGAATACGATACTTTTTATCCTTCGTCGTTATTAACGATCCCTTTCCCCCTTTCGTCGTAACAATCATCTCAACTCTTGAAAGCATTTTTTTCTGCGTTAATCCAGTTTTTTTCATAACAAGGCTTAATTCATAATCATTGGAAATAAATACTTTTGCGCCAGTCAAACCACTCAGAAGATCTTTCTTGGATAACGCTGGGATTTGCTGGCCTGGATCATAAATATATTGCGTTTTGGTTTTTTTATACTGCAGTGGATACTTTTTCATATCTGCGGTATTGCCCGGAGCAACGATTGCTATTGATTTATGTCCAAGCACTTTCGCGGGAATTGTTCCGTTCGCGTACCGCATTGCGCCGGCAAAAAAACCTGCGATCTGATTATCGCTCTGGTCAGTGATAATGTACGCGGAAGCAGTCGTTGTTTTCTGAATCTGTTTTGCGTAGGTGATGCCTATCTTATTTTTTTTGCACCACGCGCGATACAATTTAAAATCATTTCCATACGTAGCCAGGACCTGTGGCCGTTCACCCAAAAGCGCGAGGTTATACGCAATATTTCCGCTGGTTCCGCCAAAACTTTCCTTAAACTTTTCTACATAAAAACTCACGTTCAAAACATGAATCTTATCCGGCAAGATATGATCCTCAAAATGGCCATTAAAGTCCATGATCCGGTCGTATGCCAGTGACCCGGAAACAAGAATACGCATAGGCATTAACGGTATGCTTTTAATGATTCAGTAATATCAATTGAATCGATAGGGTGCTTAACTAGAGGCTCGATTTCAATTTGAGGGAGCTGATCGCCATACGTCTTGCGTTCTGATCTGTAGATTACACCCAACGGCAGTTTATCATGATTGCGCGTTGCGACTTCGATGGCTTTTGAAAAACTTGCTGGTTCGTGCCCTTCATCAGCAACATTATACGTATGCTCTTTAAACCACTGGAATGTATTAACTTTATTCAGAGTCACACAGACCTGCAATATATTAACTAACGCAAATCCTTTATGCTCGATCGCTTGTTTGATAATCTCCGTCAATTGTTTTATATCCCCGGAAAAACCTTGGGCTACAAATGAAACGCCGGCAGTTATCGCTGTTGAGAGAGGATTAAACGGCCTGTTCAGCGCACCAAACGGCGTTGTCTTGGTTTTCATGCCTTTGAGTGACGTTGGCGACATCTGGCCCTTGGTTAAGCTGTACAAATGGTTATCGTGAACCAGATACGTAATATCAACATTACTCCGTGCAGTGTGCATCATGTGGTTTAATCCCTCGCCATAACCGTCACCATCACCAGAATCAGCAATCACGGTCATTTCATGGTTTGCAAGCTTAATACCAACAGCCACAGGTATGGTACGGCCATGTATTGAATGAAATGAATAAAGGTTAAAAAAATTGGCCCCGTTTGATGAACATCCAATGCCAAACGACATCGCCACTTGATGCGGTTCAAGCCCAAGCTCGACCAGTGCTTTTTTTGTGGCTGGATAAATGCCGAAGTTGCCACATCCTGGGCACCATGTTGGTTTATATGAACTAGTGAAATTTTGTTCAGTTGCCATATATTTTTATTTTAGTTCTTTAATTGTTTCCACCAACTCATCTGGAAAAAAAGGTCTTCCATCGTATTTTAGGATTTTATAATCAGGCGAAAGTCCGGTCTGTTCCCGCAGCCATCCTGCGAATTGACCAGTTTTGTTGTTTTCGACAATAGCGACCTTTTTTGCTTTTTTAAATACTTCCTGAACTTTTTCAACTGGAAATGGACTAATATAAATCACCTGCAGATAATTTACCGAAATTCCTTCTTTCTTAAGAAGTTTCATCGCTTCAAGAATTGGGCCGCGTGTCGAACCCCAGCTGACTAATGTAATATCCGCTTTTCGATCACCTTCTAGCTCTGGTTGTGGTACTTCTTTTTTAAACTCCTCAATTTTTCTAAACCGCTTATCCATCATTTTTGTCCGTTCTGCGGCGTCTTCCTCTGAAAAACTTTCCTCGTTGTGCTCATCACTGTTCGCTATGTGTTCCCCTCCCTTTGTACCCGGTAATGTCCTTGGCGAAATACCCGTTTCGGTTACTTCATAACGCTTAAAAGGCTGCCCATGAAAATCATTTTCGGTCAAAACCTGGCCGCGTTCGATTGGTTCGTCCTTTAATTCTTTTTCTTCTACCCATTTGTGGCTTGCCGCGAGAAATTTATCTGTAATAAACATCACTGGAGTTTGATATTTCTCGGCAATATTAAATGCCTTCTGAGTAAGATTATAACATTGTTCCACGCTGCCAGGCGCTATAACAAACCGTGGGAACTCCCCATGTGAAGCTGAGAGCAAAAATTTCAAATCTTCCTGGCCTCCCCATGTCGGCATGCCTGACGATGGGCCGGTTCTCATCGCCTCAACCGCGACAAGTGGAACCTCAACCATCCCAGCCATTCCCCATGCCTCAGTCATAAGCGCAAAACCGCCTCCTGACGAAGCGGTCATCGCGCGAACGCCTGTATACGCCGCTCCAATCGCTGCATTAATCGCGGAAATTTCATCTTCAACGTGCTTCATCACGATATTATATTTACGTGCGTTTGCTGCCAAACATTGCATGATACCGGTTGCTGGGGTCATTGGATATGCTGACATAAATTTACATCCAGCTTTGATGGCACCCCATGCAATACCATCATTGCCTGCCATAATCATCCGTCCTGGATTCTTTACCGTTTTCGCTTGATAAGCAAACGGTTCTTTGACATGTTCCTTAATAAAGTCATATCCAGCTTTTCCAGCCTTGATATTTGCGATCACGACCGACTCATCTTTTTTCTTTAATTCAAAATTGAGCTTAATAACTTGTTCAAGCCCTTCATACGGCAAGTTGAGAAGTGCAAATGAGGCTCCCATAGCAACAACATTACGTGCTACCCGCTCAGTACCTGCTTTTGTCGCAAGCTCTTCGAGCGGCATCCCAATAACTTTTACATTCTCAGTAAAAAAGCTATCTGGCACTTTTGAATTATCGGTATTATAAATAACTGCCGCGTCATCAGCGAGTTCATCTCGATGCATATCTACGGTATCCTGATTGAGTGCGACCAATATATGTATAGGCCTTCGAGGCGCGAATACCCTTTCTTCTGAAGCGGTTACTTCATACGTATTGTGCCCTCCACGTATTAAAGATGGATACTCAGGATAATCAAATACGTAGAGTCCTGCTCTGAGCATCGCGCGCGTAAATATAGCACCTGCGGAGAGAATTCCATATCCAGCCTCTCCACCTATTTTCCAACTGAAATTGTTGATCGTCATGTGTGTATTTTTTAGTTATCTGTTTTTAGTATACCAGACATTACGTCTTTTTATAAACTTTTTAGAGCGCCGTTATTATTCTCTGTAGCTCTTGCTGCACCATTTCAGAATCATACTGGCCTGAGTGAGCTTTGTGCCCTTGATAGGATCGCTTTTTCTCATCTAGGTGTAAGTTAAACCGTGTTTTTGAATCGTCTATCAATATATAACAGTGAAATCGAGGATACGAGAGGCTGCTAAGCCTACGAACAAATTCAAATTCAGTATGAGTACCCCGCCGCTGATGATAACCAAGACGATTCAGCAGTACTTTCAGATTCATGCGTAAGGGTTGTGTATGTACGTATTTCATGGTTAATTATTTTCTAATACGGAGAATGCGAATATCAGCCACATCAGCCCTTTCGGAATCCAAAATTACAGGATTGAGTTCAAATTCAACAATGTCTTTTTTTGTCTCCATAACTTTTGAAACACCGAGAATGATTTCAATAATTTTTTTACGTGGCACCGCGCTACCACGCTGACTGTTTAAAACCTTGCCAAGTAATTCTTTATGCAATAGTTTCTCGGCATGAGCCTTTGCAATTGGAAGAGGTATAATAGTCGCACTGCGTAATGACTCAACAAATACTCCTCCGATACCCAAAATAATATACGGACCGATAATTGGATCACGTTTTGCGCCAATCACAATTTCAATAATTCCGGGAACAAACTGCTGCAGCAAATAACCTTCATCCTTTTTAAACCGAGTGCCGAACTTCTTCCGCCACGCCGAAATCACGCTTCGAAGTTCTTCCTCACTGGTAATATTCAACTTAACTGCGCCATGGTCAGTTTTATGCAAATACTTTTGTCCGACAATTTTTGTGACAAGCGGGTAACCAAGTCGTTTCGCTTTTATGGCTGCTTCGTCTTCAGTACGCACAAGAGCGGAAGGAAGAATGCCCGGTATGTATTTTTGAATCAGGCGTTCGGCCTTTTTCCCGAGTACAACTGTTATGCGCCCTTTGGTTTTTGCCTCAACATCAGGAAAACTTTGACGGCTGTATTTTTCAGTATGATACTTTCGTAACACAGAGAGCGCCAGGACAGCCTGTTCTGGAAATTCAAAATGAAGCATATCCGCCTTTATTAAAATTTCTCTGCCAGACTTTACGCTAGTACCCCCCACAAATGATGCTACAATTGGAATATCTTTATGCGTCCGCTGTACTGCAATGATGGCACGAGCTATCTTGTCAGTTTCAGTAACATATTGATGCGTCAATACCGCCACAACGGCATTTACTGATTTATCCTTTGTTAAAATTTGCAGTGCCTTTTTGTATCGCAATGCAGTGGCATCACCTACCACATCAACAGGATTTTTAAGTGCGGCTGCCGGTGGAAGCTCTTTTTGCAATTGCTGAATTGTAGTATCTTCGAGTGTTGCGAGTGATAAATTCGGAACTGTATCCACCTCATCAGTCGCTAAAATACCTGGCCCCCCTGCGTTTGTTAGAATGGCTATTCTACCGCCTTTAATAGTGCGTGGCTTTTCAAAAAGTGAAGTATGCATAAATAAATCTTCCAAAGAAGTAACTACAAGAGCTCCTGCTGCTTCAAGCGCCGCGTTTTGTACCTCATGTGAACCCGCTAACGCGCCGGTATGTGACGCGACGGCCTGACGCGCACGCATACTCTTACCTGGCTTGAGAATAATTACCGGCTTATGCGTACTGACGCGCTTAATTACTCGCAATAATGAACGGCCTGTGGCAAGGCTCTCCAGATACATTACCACAACCTTTGTATCAGGATCTCTCCCCAAATAAGAAAGCAATGATTCTTCTTGAATATCAGATTTATTGCCCAGCGATATAAGCGCTGAAAAACCAAGGCCTGATGATAATGCCCAGTCGGTGATCGCAACCGCCATTGCGCCGGATTGTGAGATGACTGCTACAGACCCTTTGTCTGGCAGCCCTTCCGCAAAAGAAGCATTCATTCTTAATCGCGGAATTATTAAACCCAGACAATTCGGCCCGAGAATCCGGATATTGTGCTGTGACGCGATACGGAGGAGCTGCTTTTCACGTTTTTTCCCATCAACTCCTAGTTCGCCAAAACCCGCGCTGATAATAACAGCCGAACGAATTTTTTTACGGCCGCACTCACGCAATACAATCGGTACTACTGACGCCGGTACCACGATCATAGCAAGATCGATTGGCACGGGTATATCAAGCACGGATCGATATGTTTTCTTACCCTGTATTTTATTTTCGTTTGGGTTTACAGGGTAAACCTTGCCCCGATACTTGTGCTCAGTAAGATTTTTTACAATAACGTTACCAAGTTTCTCAGGATTTGCAGATGCCCCAATTATGGTAATTGTTTTTGGATTAAAAAAACTCTGTAACATGGTTTATATAATAAGTAAATTATTTCCGGTCATACCTTCAGAAGGCTTCAGCCCCATATGTGCCAAGATTGTTGGCGCAACGTCTGAAAGCACGCCTGAAGGTTGTAACATACTTAAATCATGATCTACGATC
>CAZBNI010000015.1:0-10623 GCA_964493105.1 uncultured Gammaproteobacteria bacterium | reverse complement strand
AAAATGAGGTAGATACTTCGGCTGATGTGAAAAATCCGCATCCATCTCAAAAACGAAACTACAATCAGGATCACTCAGTGCTTGCTGGAACCCGGCGATATATGCTTTTCCGAGACCCTCCTTCCTGGCACGATGCAAAACGCTGACATTACGGTACTGTTCGGCTAACTCGTCTGCAAGTTGTCCTGTCCCGTCTGGTGAATTATCATCAACTATTATAATCTTTAAATTTTTGATGCCAACTGCAAAAATTTCCTTGATTATTCCGGCAAGATTTTCTCGCTCATTATAGGTAGGTAATATAATGGTTGGATACATTCTCTATGGTGTTGAATAAAGGCATTGTACCACAAAGTAATACCTCACACAAATTGGAAAACACCGTAAAAACCAGGACAAAGCACCTTTTTAAAAATAATTTATTCACTTTGACTGTATTAGTTTTTTTTATTATAATAGAACCACTGTATGCCAAATTTACTCAAGCAACACACCGAAAGCAAGAAGGTTGACGCCAACGTCTACCAGACAGCATCCAAAAAGAAAAAGTCGTCACTGCTTTGGCGTTCTGTGGTTGGCTTATTGTTGGTAATTATTCTGATTGGTATCGGTTTCTTAACAAAGACGGTCCTCGCAATCAACAGCACCAATGACGCTTCAGGAAAAAAAATCGGATTTTTTGAACAAATTAAGCATCTTGTCGTTAATCCTGAGGACAAATTAAAGGGCGAATCTGATAACCGTATCAATATCTTATTAGCTGGCATCGGGGGTCCAGGGCACCAAGGTGCATATCTAGCTGATACCATCATTGTTGCAAGTCTCAAGCCGTCAACAAACGATGTTGCAATGCTCTCTATTCCGCGGGATCTCTATGTTGAAATCCCTGAATTTGGATGGCGAAAAATTAATAACGCTCTTGCGTTTGGTACGACCAGCGACTACCCTGGTAGTGGAGAAGCGCTGCTCGCAGAAGTGGTTGAGAATGTAACCGGCCTGCCAATACATTATTACGCACGAATTGATTTTGCTGGCTTCCGAAAAATTATTGATGATTTGAGAGGCCTCGACATCTATGTAGATAATAGCTTTACTGACTACCAATACCCTGACTACAACTTCGGGTACCAGCCTGTTTCGTTTAAGCAGGGTTTAGAACATATGAACGGAGAACGCGCACTGCAGTACGTGCGTTCACGTCACGGCACAAACGGTGAAGGATCAGATTTCGCACGGTCAAAAAGGCAACAAAAAGTACTGCTCGCACTCAAAGATGAAATTTTATCAACGAGTTCACTGATTAATCCAAGCGGCATCCTAGCAGCACTTGATGATCTTGGCGATCACAACCAAACCAATCTACAAATCTGGGAGCTTGTTGAATTATTAAAATTTATAAAAGAAATCAATGGATCTAATATCATTACCGAAGTACTGGAAACCGGATCAGACGGCGAACTATACTCAGATACAACAGCTGACGGAGCCTATATCTTACGGCCAAAAGGCGACAGTTTTGCCGGAATACAGTACATCGCAGAAAATATTTTTAACGCAAGCCGCATTACCAAAGAAATGGCAAACATCGAAATCCAGAATAGCACCGGTGTTGCTGGCCTCGCAAGCAGTACAGCCGATCGACTCAAAGGTATGCATTACAACATTACCAAGGTTGGTAATGCGAGCCTCAGTGAAGAGCTAAGCAATACAACAATCTATGATCTTTCTGGCGGTAGTAAACCGTATACGTTGATTAGTCTAAAAAACGTCCTTGGCGCCGCCATATCCCATACACTCCCAGCATTTATGCTGTCCAATCAAGAACTTACTTATGACTCAATCGCTGCGACCAATAAAAACCTCCTTGTCACTGCCTCAAATGAAAATATCGATATATTGGTCGTCATCGGAAACGATCTCTCACCGACCCCACAACTTTCCACGACGCTACTGTTACAACCGCTGAAACATTTTTAACGTTTATGGGTAAAAAAATCCCTCGTGTAGTGCTTGTTGGTAGAATTAATGCCGGTAAGTCCACGCTTTTCAATACATTAACCGAGACTGGTCAAGCTATCGTTTCTCATATCCCATGCACAACGCGGGATCTTAACTACGCAGATATTACCTGGAGAGATAAAACTTTCCAGCTTATCGATACCGGTGGCATTGATGCTGCACAGCTAGGACGTGTTGAGAAGTGGGTCCAAGAAAAAGCTTATGAAACAATTAAACAAGCAACGTTAATCCTCTTTATTATTGATGGCAAGGACGAACCAACACCCGCAGACAGATCAATCGTCAGAACACTAAAAAAGAAATTTAAAAAACCCATACTGCTTGTCGTAAACAAAGTTGATGGGCCGGCAATTCGTAAACGAGTTTCGCCAGATTTTTACAAACTCGGTATCGACGAACCGCATCTTGTTTCAGCAATCAGCGGAATTGGCACCGGTGATTTGCTTGATGTTCTTGTCGATAAAATTCCCAGTGGTATGCCTAGAGAAGAAGTGTTTGACCTTACGCTTTCAATAATAGGAAAAACAAACGTCGGCAAGTCCTCCCTACTCAACGCAATGCTGGGTGAAGAACGGGTTATTGTAACACCGCTCCCCCATACAACAAGAGAGCCTAACGATACAATTTTCAAATTTAAAAATAAGCAAATAAAAATTGTGGACACCGCTGGCCTACGAAGAAAAAAATCAGGCGCCGACGAAATTGAAAAAGAAAGTGTTCACAAAACCATTGAGGTTATTAAAAAATCTGATGTTTCGCTTTTTATTAGCGACTACCATGATACCCTATCAAGCCAGGACCAAGCGATTGCGCGCATCGCTTACAAGAGTAACAATGGATTAATCATGGTTATCAATAAATGGGATCTGGCAGAAGAGAAAACACCTGAAGCAATTCGCGAAATCGAAAAAACATATCGCCGTTATTTTAAAAAATTCCACTGGGCGCCTATTATGTTCGTTTCTGCTAAAACACGCCAGCGGGTCTTAAAACTACTTGATAAAGCACTGAAAATTCAGCAGGAACGGAAACGCATCGTCCCCGCACAAGACCTCAATGTATTGCTTGCGGTTGTGCAACAACGAAAAGCAAAACCGCGCCAAGATAAAAAATCGGGTAAACTAATCAGTCTTGTGCAAGATGGGACTGACCCCCCTTCATTTATCTTATCCGCAATACATCCAGAACGAATTCATCCTGCATTTATTAATGTACTCGAGAAAAAAATCCGTGAAAAATTTGGCTTTGCGGGTACGCCAATAAATATTACACTCCAAACACCAAAGTAATAAGTATATGAAAAAACTAATCATTGGACTAGGAAATCCAGGAGAGAAATATATAAATACAAGACATAACATTGGCTTTCGTGTTGTTGGATCCTTCGTCCACAACGGACAATTTTCTCCATTACAAGAGAATCGGAAACACAAATGCCTTATCTCAAATAATCCTGATATAATCATCGCTCAACCACAGATGTTTATGAACAACTCAGGTATTGCAGTATCATGGCTGATTCAATACTTCAAGATTCAACACGAAGACATTATAATTATCCACGACGATCTCGATATCCCGTTTGGTGATTTGAGAATTCATAACAATAAAAGTGCTGCAGGACACAATGGAGTGAATTCAATCATTCATTACTTAGGAACTGAAAATTTTTGGCGTTTTCGAATCGGGATAGCCGGAAAAACAAAAGGTACGATACCTAGCGATACGTATGTACTCTCTAAGTTTGCTAAAGAGGAAGAAGAACAACTCAATTCACTTATCAATGAAAGTATTGAGGCACTTAAACTTTGTCTCACCGTCAGTCCTGAAGCAGCAGCGCAAGAGTATAACCAAAAATCAATAAAAGAGGTATAATACATATATAAACAACCATTTACGAATTACTGTATGGATACGCAACAAAAACTTATTTTGGATAACATCCTCAGTACTGCTGCGGAACAAAAAGCTTCAGATATTCACCTTTCCGTAGGAAGCCCGCCGATTCTTCGAATCGATGGCAAGTTGATCACTCTCAAAGATGAAGCGATCATTACCAAAGAATTCATGCAGGGATTTGCAACAATCGTGTTGGATGTAGACCAGCTTAAACATTTAGAAAAAAATAAAGAAATAGTACTTGCGTATCAGTTCCAAAAGAGAGCTCGCTTCAGAGTAAATATGTTTTATCAAAAACGGGTTCTGGCAGCATACCTACGCCTTATCGGTGACAGAATTATCCCAATCAACCAATTAGGTCTTCCAAACTCTATTGAAAAACTCGGGGAACTCAAAGAAGGACTCCTTATTTTTAGTGGAGAGTTCGGTTCTGGAAAAACAACAACCTCTGCAGCATTCATCGACCATATCAACAGAATGAAGTCAAAATACATTCTGACTGTCGAACGACCGATTGAGTATATTTTTTCAAACCAAAAGTGTATTATCGAACAACGCGAAGTAGGTCGAGACGCGATTTCTTTTGAGCAAGCGCTCAGTTCAATCGTACAGGAGGATGTTGACGTCCTTTTTGTTTCAGAACTTTCTAGTCCCGCAATTATTAAATTAGTACTCACTATAGCAACTTCGGGCCGACTCGTTATCGCCAACGTAGAGGCCGACACAATCATTAAAACACTTGAGCATATCATGAATAGCTTCTCAAGCGATGAGCAAACCCAAATCCTTGATCAGCTGTCGATTAATCTTGCCGGAATTGTCTGCCAAAGACTCGTATCAAAAATTGGCGGTGGACAGGCGGCAGTGGCAGAAATCCTCACCTCAACCCAAGCAACACAGTCATTGATTAAAGAAGGATCGCTCTACAAACTGAACAATGTCATTCAGACATCACGGGAAGAAGGAATGATATCGCTCGACTGGTCGCTTTCCGAATTGGTAAAAACAAACCAAGTACAACTTGATGATGCGCTCAAGCAAGCAAACGATCCTCAACAACTGCAGTATATGCTTCGCGCGTAACCTGAATCATAAAAATCTATGCCTTTCTTTGAACAAAAAAATACTGGCATACTAGGGATAGATCTTGGTTCATCCACGATTAAGCTGGTTGAACTCAAGCCTGAAAATAAACATGCCACGCTGACTACATATGGTGTCGCCGAAATGGCAGGTGGCGCTGGAGCTGCACATGAAAATCTTGACTCCTTTATTCAAGCACTCAGCTTAGTTGTCCAACAATCCAAATCAACGGCAACGAACGTTATTGCCGCGCTACCGTCATTAAATGTTTTTACAACGACACTTCAGCTGCCTGCAATGCCAGAACGAGAAATTGGGACCGCTGTTGAATGGGAGGCGAAAAAACTACTACCCTTACCAATTGAGAAAATGAAACTTGACTGGCACCTATTACAGAAAAAAAACGATGCCGCGCCAGATGCCAACGAGGCACTGCAAGTTATTCTGACAGCAGCTCCGCGAGAAATCATTAATGTCTACTTGGAGATATTTAAACGCACCAATCTCAATCTAGTCGGTCTCGAGACAGAGGCTGCTGCTCTTGGCCGTTCTCTCCTGCCGCCGGTCGGTAATCATCTAATTATGGATATCGGAGCAACAACTACCAATCTCATCATTTATTCTGATGCGATGCCGCTGATTGTCCGACATACTGATATCGGAGGAGAGACATTCAATCATAACATTGCGAATGCACTCAATGTCACGGTAGAACGCGCAGAGCAGTTTAAAAACTCAATGGGCCTCCCTCTCAAAACTGAAACAGCCCACCCCGCATCGCGCGCAATCAAATTTGTGATAGATAACTTGGTGATCCAAGAGACGCGTCGTCTTATTGATGCATTTCAGCAGATGAATATTGGATCACTCCATAAAATCATCCTCACTGGTGGTACAGCAAACATGAAAAATTTACCAGCGTATCTCCAAACATCTTTGCAAATACAAACCGAGCTTGGCAATCCCTGGCGCCTACTTACTTACCCCAAAGAGTTGACTGAGGATATACAAAATCTCAGCCCGCACATGGCGGTAGCGGTGGGGCTCGCGTTAAAACGAGCAACCAAGTAGCGATTCATTTACAAAAAAAACGCCCATCTTACTGCCCCCCAAGCGTAAGATTCCACAGTAGTAACTATACAACCTTATCTCGTGGTTACTTATAAGGCGTTAGGAGGGGTTGCCCCATTTTCACCGCTTGGTGGGCAGAAAGCTAAGCGCTTATTGCCGCTAATCATGTTTTCCACTTGCTTTTTCAAGCAACAACTGTAATACTACAGGCTAGCAGACTGTACACACCTTGTCAAGTCGCGACATAACGCGAAGATGGGTATTTTTAGCTCATTGTAGCCTTTTTTGTAATTTTTAATAAGAAAAATAAGCTCAAAAATCGACAACAGTGGCATTAAGAAATCCAGAGGAAGCTCATCTGCCGGTCTTTTTTAGAAAAATATCGCAAGAACTCAGCACAACCAAAATTCTTCCTATAACCGGCTTTTCACACCTCACTGCACAAACATATTTTATTGTTAACAACCCAGCTATAAAAGACCGGGTAATTTTTTGGTTTGTCACAAGAACAGAATTATCAGATGTCCGCAGCCTTATGACCTTCTGGAACAAAATTAATAAAATTCTCCGTCCTGTATGGCAATTGGATGAACTTACGCCTTTTCGCGCATCCCGTCTCGCGAAAATACGCTCGCAAATCGTTCTGGTCGACAGCGCTTCCTTTTTCGAAAAAATTCCCTCTCTTGACAACATCAGTGAGCATGAGCTCCTGATCGTGCTGGAACAGCGGATTTCTCCATCTGAATTATCACAGGAACTCATTCGATTTGGATACGAATTTTCGGGACACGCTACTCAGCCGGGGTACTTTGCGCGCCGTGGTGGTGTGTTGGACGTCTACCCGATTGGAGCCGAACAACCAATTCGAATTGAATTCCAAGGAACAACCGTTAGCAGTTTACAAACCTTCAATCCTGTCAACAAACGAACAACCGGAACAATCAAATGCTGCACAGTAGTCGCAAAAAAATTCTCAAAATCCAACAGTAGAACGACAATAGCAAGTTACTTATCAAAAGTACACAATCCGCTCGTAGTCTACCATGATACCGACGAATTACGCAGTCAGTCCCAAGACTGGAACAAGGCACTGACTACAATCAAACCCTACGAAAAAATTGTATTCCAAGATTTTTCAAAAGAGGCAACAGATCTTTCATTTGAAAGCGCGCCAGTCTATCGTAATAATTTCTCTAAATTTATTGCCGAACTCAAAACCCTCCAAAAGAAAAAATGGCACATACAGATATCCACAAATAAACCACGCGAATTAAAACAACTATTTAAAGAGAAAAATGTTCAGGCAAAATCAATTGAATTATGGCCGTATGAACACGCCCTTCATGGGTTTAAACATGAAAACGCGTCCTTTCTTTTCCTAACAGATCGAGAAATTTTCGGGAAAGAAAATATTCACGACATATCCCCCCGTAAACGTGTTGATCAGGCTTTTGTTATGGGCTTGCGGGCGGGTGATTATGTGGTCCATCTCGATCATGGAATTGGACGCTTTGTAAAAATGACTGAAAACACCGTTGAAGGTATCGTGAAAGAATATTTTGTATTGCAATATGCGGAAGGTGATAAACTGTATGTCCCTGTCGAGACTGCGGATAAGATTTCAAAATACATTGGAATCGCGAACCCAAAACTACACAGGCTCTCAGGAGGACAATGGTACCAACTTACGCGCAAAGTCAAACAGGAAGCAAAAGTTCTTGCACAAGAGCTACTCAAGATATATGCCAAACGCGAAATGGTGAAAGTTAAGCCTTTTTCAAAAGATACAAGGGAAGAAAAGGAGTTGGTCGAAACATTCCCCTACCAGGAAACTCCTCACCAGGCAGAAGCAATCGCGGACGTAAAAAATGATTTGGAACGAGAAACACCGATGGATCGTCTCATTTGCGGGGATGTCGGTTTCGGAAAAACCGAAGTTGCTGTCCGAGCTGCTCTCAAAGCGGTGATGAACAAAAAGCAGGTCGCGTTGCTCGCGCCAACAACGATTCTGACGCAGCAGCACTACGATACATTCTGTGTCCGCCTTAAAAAACTGCCTGTCAAAATCGGCATCCTCTCCCGTTTTGAATCAGACAAAGAGCAGCAAGATACGATTGAAAAAATGAAAAGCGGCCTTGTCGATATCGTCATTGGGACGCATCGGTTGTTGTCGCCAGATGTCAATTTTAAAAATCTCGGACTTATTATTATTGACGAAGAACAACGGTTTGGCGTCAAGGCAAAAGAAAAGCTCAAAGGACTCAGAACACAAATACATATACTCACCCTCACCGCGACTCCAATTCCACGAACGCTGAATATTGCCCTCTCCGGAGTTCGTGATGTAAGTATTATTGAAACACCGCCAGAAGGCAGGCTACCTATTAACACAAATATTGAACCATATGAGGAATCAATTATTCAAAAAGTAATGAAGGCTGAACTAAAACGAAAAGGACAAATATACTATCTCCATAATAAAGTCGAAACAATCGACTTTGCCGCACAAGAACTCCAGAAGTTGGTCCCCAAAGCAAAAATTGGCATTGCTCATGGCCGATTACCAGAACAAAATCTTGCAAAAGCCATGGCTGATTTTGACAACCAAAAAACCAGCATACTGGTCTGTTCTACCATTATTGAAAATGGATTAGACCTGCCAAACGTTAATACGCTGATTGTTGATAACGCCACAAACTTTGGGCTTGCACAGCTCTATCAGCTTCGAGGACGCATTGGTCGAGGTGCACGGCAAGCCTATGCATATTTTCTTTATCACCGAAAAAAACTCAAAGGGAATGCAAAAAAACGTTTACAGGCCCTCCTTGAAGCAAAGAAGCTCGGGAGCGGTTTTCAACTTGCCCTTCGTGATCTTGAAATCCGCGGTGCTGGTAATATCCTCGGAAAAGAACAGCATGGCAAAGTGTCAGCAATCGGCTTATCATTGTATACACGGCTTCTGGCACAAGCAATCGAGGAGCTAAAATTCGGCAAAGTGCAAGAGCCTATCCGTGATATCCTCATTGATTTGCCACTTGAGGCATATATCCCTAAAGAATTCTTACCAGAGGAAGAACGATTGCTACTCTACCAAAAAATGGCCGGCGTACTCAATCTCGATGAATTGCAGGAATTAAAAGACAAAATCGTATGTTCACGATCTCGGGAAGAACAACGACATTTTCCAGAACAAGTATTAAATCTTTTTGAAATACTTCAGGTGAGGCTCCTTGCTCAAAAAACAGATATTTCTCACATTGACACGACGCTTATTCGAGACGAATTTGGACACAAAAAAAGAAGGCTGATTATCAAATTTCTATTTCCTGTCAAACCAGAACCACTTGCAAAACTTCTACAAAAAAATCAAAATTGGCAATTTAATGACGCTAGTATTAAAATTGACCTCGAATACCTAGGCGACAACTGGCTCTATGAGGTAAAAAAAGTTATACAGGCTTTTGAAAATAAAGAACAAAACAAAAAATAAACGTACGCTTAAAACGTACGTTTACAAACTGGCTATACTGGCTCCAATTAGTGAACGGCATATCTCCGATTCGCACACAATCCCAAGATGAACGGAATATTAAGTACGAATACCACTATTTGGCCGATGCACAGCCATAGCAATGCAAATGTAAAGCCAGCAAAAAACAGAATAAAATAGACAGCGTATCGCATTCTCTACCCTTCAAATCATCACTATACTATACTATTATCCCTAGTATACACGCTTAAAAACTATAGTTCAAGTTGAGTTGCTAAATTGATAACTTCGTGATACAATCCTAATAGACCTTCCCCCTTAAATCCGCGGGAAGTTTTTTATACGTTTTACCGCATGACACCACAACCACACTCTAGTAGCAGTGGCATTATAAAAAGATGCTATCACAACAAGAAAAAAAATACTGGGTAGCTTTCACCAAAATTTACTCAGTCGGTCCGAAAAAATTTAAACGATTACACGAACACTTTGGTTCAATGAAGACGGCGTGGAACGCTTCATATAATGAGTTACTACGGGCAGGACTCATACCAAAAGACGTACAGACTGTCCTCACAGAGCGAAAAAATATCAATCCGGACACCGTATTAGAAGAAATTGAAAGGTTAAATATTTTCATTATTGATATTACTGATACCCGGTACCCTTCTTTGTTAAAAGAAATTTACGCGCCTCCCCAAATTCTTTATGTTCTCGGCTCGCTCCCACAAGACGAATATACCCATATTAGTGTCGTCGGGACAAGAAAAACTTCTGCCTATGGTAGGCAGATAACACCAATGCTCGTCAGTGAACTAAGTCAAGTAGGATTTACAATCGTATCAGGCCTTGCATTGGGAATTGATGCGTTGGCGCATCAAGCTGCACTTACCAACGATGCTCAAACGATCGCAGTACTTGGCTGTGGCCTTGATGTAATCTATCCTGTTTCGAACAGAAAACTCGCACTTGATATGATCGCGCACGGTGGTGCAATTATTTCTGAATATCCGATTGGCACAAAACCACTAAAACAACACTTCCCTGCTCGTAATCGGATC
>CAZBNI010000014.1:0-11165 GCA_964493105.1 uncultured Gammaproteobacteria bacterium | reverse complement strand
GAAATGACAGCAAAATGGAGTTGTAATATCATTGAATGCGCGAATTTGTTTTCCGGTTGCTTTATGGTATAATAATCTCACTATGAACAAAACGGCGTTACATAAATTCATAACTTTCCTTCAAAATATTTATACGATGTATGCGCCGGTTAAGGATGGCAATGAGCTGTATGTTAAGGAAGTTCAGGGCACGTCAGCAATAGATTTTTCTCCTAAAATTCCTGTCAATACATTCAAACACGTATTACTTCCCAAGCGCGATGAGCTGTTCGAATACAAAAAAGGGAAGTTGATCAAGAAAAAGATACAGTACACGCCTGAGTGTGCTTTTTTGATGTCGGTAATGGATCTCAAAGCAGTGGGATTATTCCATCAAACGTTTGAACGGGATCCGTATTACCAGAAAAAGCGGCACACTACGCTTTTAGTTGGCCATGCGGCATTTGAAGGCTCAGGATTTAGCGGGCATTTGCGCGAGCGGTATGAGGAAGACATTTTGGAGCATATTATTTTTGATATTATGCTGGTCAAATCAGGGAAAAATCAGTGGAAGCTGTTTACTGGTTCTGAAAAAGGTCAAGACGTATTAGAAGAGTTTGGTTATTCAGAATATGAGCATATTGAGTTTGCTGGTCTGATAAAAGAAGAAGGAATCGACCCTGAATTGGAGCGTCACCGGAAAGAGGTCATCGAAGCTTCGCAAAAAGCATGGGAGCATTGGGGAAATATTTGTACGGCGTGTGGCAAATGCGCGATTGATTGCCCGACCTGTTACTGCTTTAACATTGATGATGAGCAGGATACCAAGGAAAAAGGAAAGGGTAAGCGTGTCAGGACGTGGACTACGTGTTTTTCAAATGATTTTTCTGAAGTTGGAGGCGGTGAAAAGTTTTTGAAAACCAATGCCCAGCGTATTCAAAATTGGTATGCGCATAAGTGGGTGAGAATACCGCATGAGTTTCAGATAATGGGCTGCGTAAATTGTGGCCGGTGCGATAAAGTGTGCCCTGTCGGTATTAAACGCGCTGATGTTTTTAAGTATCTGAAAGAGCATAAGGATAAGAAATACGTAGGTAAAAAAAAGTAGCAGGGTGCCCCGCTTCGCGGGGAGATTCTTCACTCCGCTCAGAATGACAACAGTATTATGCATAATCCGTACGAAACAACAGAATGTACCATACTTTGCGTGAAAGATCAGGCGGAAGGCATCAAATCGTTTGATTTTAAACTCAATGGCGGCTCGGTGCTGGATTATGAGCCCGGACAGTTTTATGTGTTTAGTTTGCCTGGCTATGGTGAATCTGTTTTTGTACCCATGGAAAAAATTGGGAAGCGTGGTCTGTATGATATTGCGATTCAAAAAATCGGCCGCGTTACCTCGCAGTTTCATACACTCAAAGTAGGGGATACGTTTGGCATACGAGGGCCATACGGTCATGGCTGGGGTTTGACTCGAATTAAGGGCAAGAATTTACTGCTCATTGCCGGCGGCATTGGGTTGGTTCCAATTCGCGGTTTAATCAACTACATGCTGAATCGCAAGCTGTTGGATACCAAAAAACAAAAAATACAGCTTTTGTACGGATGCCGCAGTTTTGGTTTGATGCTGTACAAAGACGAGCTCAAGAAATGGAGTAAGCAGTTTGACGTACGGATTTCATTGGACAAAGGCGATCATCCTGCCAATACTAGAATGAACTGTTACAAGGGAGTTCTTGGCGTGCTTTTCAAAAAGACTAAGATTGTTAATGACGGCGTAGCCGCACTTTGTGGCCCTCCGATTATTTACAAATTTATCGTACCTGAGGTTGTAAAGCTTGGTTTTCCTGACGACAAAATTCTACTTTCACTTGAACGTAGGATGCATTGCGCCGGACTTGGTACGTGCCAGCACTGCGCGATTGGGCCATACTATGTTTGTAAAGACGGACCGGTTTTTTCTTATAGTCAATTAAAAAATACCTTGCAATATGAATAAATTGCAAATTAAATTAGCTAAAAGTATCTCCCTACGGGAGATCGCCCAAAGGGTGAAAAGACAATATTCAATATAAAAAATAATATGAATGAACGTAAAGGAATTTTATTTGTACTTGCCACTGCTGTGATATCCGGCGTTTCAATATATGTTAACTCGCTTGGGATTAAGTTTGCGAATCCGTATGTATTTACCGGCATGAAAAATCTGCTAGTAGGATTTGCATTGTTTTCCCTGATCATGGCTTTGAAAGAATGGAAGTCGTTGAAAGCAGTAACAAAAAAACAATGGTGGCAGCTAGCGCTTATCGGTTTAATCGGCGGTGCAATTCCATTCCTTCTGTTTTTCAAAGGACTGTCAATGACTATTGGCGCCAAAGGCGGGTTTATTCACAAGACGGTATTTTTGTATGTTGCGCTTTTGGCTATCATTTTTTTGAAAGAAAAAATGAATAAAAGTTTACTCCTAGGACTCGGCGTATTAATGGCAGGTAATATTTTATTTTTGGGAATCAAGCCGCAGGGTCTGACATGGGGAGATGGGTTGATTTTTTTGGCAACACTCTTTTGGGCAGTCGAGATTATAATTTCCAAAAAAGCTTTGCAGCATCTTTCGGCGCTTGTGGTTGCGTGGGGTAGAATGTTTTTTGGCGCGATGTTTATTATGTTGTTTTTGATCAGTACTAACCAATTGGGCGCAGTGTTTGTTTATAACCCAGAGCAATGGAAATGGATCGCGATTACTTCAGTATTTTTATTTGATTATGTATTTACGTTTTACCACGGTCTAAAATACGTACGTGCTTCAGTTGCTACTGCCGTGTTAGCGCTTGGCGCGCCGATTACCGGAATGGTCACCTTAATAGCAAAAGAGGGTATTGTCTGGGCGCCACACAAGATATGGGGATTGGTTCTTATCTTCACTGGGATTGCATTCGTAATTGGCTGGAAAACATTACATGAGGTATTGCGATTCAAAAAAGTAACGTAGGAACATTCTTCCCATTATTCAACGGGACAAGTAAGAATATTAGAATGAAATTATGATCTATACTACGAAACGGTTAGCTAACATCTTCAAAGCACTTTCAAATGAAAGAAGAATGCTAATTATAAAACTACTTATTAGTAAACAGAAGTCGGTATCTAAAGTTAGTGAGAAATTAAAAGTGTCATTTAAAGCAGCATCGTTTCATTTATTAAAACTTGAAAGAGAAGGCATTGTTGAAAAACAGAGAAAAGGTAAATTTAGTTACTATAAATTAACTAATTCTTTTAAAGGATCAGGTATATTCCGACAAATTAAGCAAAGTAAATATTGTTCATAGGAACATTCTTAAGAATGTTAGAATAAAGAATGCGACAAAAAGTAATTACCAAACTAGAAAAAACGCGTCGGTTGGCGTTTGAAAACTTCGAGGATATTATTCTGGAGCCAGAGGCTGTTCAGATTCTTGTACACCTCTTTATCCATCCCGGCTGCAAGTCAGATATTAACCTCGCTACCTTTGCCACTGGCAAACAAGTCCTGCTTGCTGATATTTCCTCGCACATTATTACTGCATTTCCGTCACAGGTTGCACAGTATGCCCATCGCAAGAACATTACTCGCATTACTGGCGCTGACCTCTTAGAATGCTTTGCGCTTGATCACGCTGACGCGGTTGAAGAAAATATTTCGAGCCTGATGATGGAGCCAAGTTACGCACTCGCACATGTGCTCACCATCGGGACCATTATAAAGCTCCAGCACATTGAACAGCGTCAACTTACTACGATCAAGGTTAGCTTAAGCGGAAAAAAAGTTACTTTTTCGCACGTCCTTGTTCCTTCTACCTTATCAGTATCCAAGGACCAAACCGTTTTTCATCACTTTGGCGTGATTGTAGCCGCTGCTGATACGAGTCAAAAAAAGGCATTGGCAAAGACATTGCAGCGTGAACAAAACCGGAAAGCATTTTTACAGAAAACCATCAAACAGGTACTTGGCAAGGACATTCAGGAGATTGATTATGCCAAAGAAGCTTTTTTCAGAGTAGACATGACAGGCAAGTTAATTGACCATGCAAATCAGGACGTGAGTTTTCAAAAGATATGGGCAGAAGATGATTTTCAAAAAATTAAAATTCCAAAAGCCAAACAGGAAGAGAATGTAATATTTTCAAGTTAGTATGTGCATGACACTCCCACATAAGATAGTCAAGATAGATGGTCAAACCGCAACCGTTGAATACGGAAACAAAACGCATACTGTTGATATTCAATTATTACCTGATTCAAAAGTGGGCGACTGGATACTGTCAGAAAATGGGTATGCGATCACCAAAGTGACCGAGGAAGATGCCCAAGAAACACTAAAACTAATTAAGGATGTTTCAGAAAAATAATTATGAATGAACAAGCACAACCAAAAATACACGTACCGCCAATACTTCCACAGCAGGAACTCAAGCGTTCGCCAACTGGCGGCAAGCAACGTCAGATGATTCTGATTACAGTCCTCTCATTTGTTGTTATCGGTGTGGGTGCAGCATACTTTTTCTTTTTTACTAATAATACGGATACCAATAAAAAAGCCACGGTAGCTGAACAAACAAATACGACTCAACCAACTGAAAACAAAACGGCACCAGACTTGGCAACAAATGGTGAAAAAACAAACGCAGGAACTAATGAAAAAACAATTACGTTTAATCTTGATGAAGCTACTGAGGGTTCTGCTAACACCAATGTGGATATAACCACAAACCAGAATGTGAATGCGGTAACGACAAATACAAATATGAACGTAGAAATTGGTTTCAACACGAACACGATGTCTACCGATACAAACACCGCCACCAATATAAATTCAGACTTAACGTTGGGTTTGGGGGATTCAACGGACACCGATAATGATAATGTACCCAACAATATTGAATTCTGGTACGGAACCAACAGCAAGGAGAGTGATACAGATGGTGATGCGTATGATGACTATACTGAGATTGTAGGCTGTTACGATCCGAACGGGAATGGCCGAATTGAACTTGATCATTTTACTCACTATTGTGTCGCATCGTTGATAAGTCAGGGCATTGAACATGAGGTAGGCTCCCAATTCCTTTTAACGGAATATTGCGATGTGTGGTCAATGGAAGCGATGATTTTGATTGAAGAGGCGGCCATAAGCAATGATGTGAATCAGGCATGGATGGATATGAACCAAGTAGGATTTGATTCGCTCTGTGATGATATGAATGATATTGACAGTGGCGAAGCGCCCATAAATCTCGATGAACTATGCTTCGCAATGCAGATGATGTTGGCAGGGTTTTGCAACCCAACTCATTGGTAAATAAATAGTAGTGTTGTATGAAACCGAAGAAAAAAGTAAAACGCTCAAAACCCGCAAAGAAAAAATTACGAATTGCAATCGTTGGATTAACGTCATGCGATGGCTGTTCGGTTTCAGCGATTGACATGGGCGCTGAATTTATCGCGGCGGTTGATCACTTTGATCTGGGGGATTTCTTTTTGATCATGGATGAGAAAAACAAGCAGCCGTATGATGTTACGTTAGTTGAAGGAGCGCCCTTAACCAAGGATAATATCAAGGTATTAAAAGAAGTACGTAAGCGTACTAAGGTTTTGGTTGCGTTTGGCGCGTGTGCGTGCCACGGCGTTATCCCGAATTTCAAGAACTATATTGACAAGAAAAAGGCAGTTCGGTACGTTTATCCAAAAACGCATAAAAGAGTTTTTAACCCAAATATTCGACCCTTGAGTCGTTTTGTAAAAGTTGATTTTGAGATACCAGGGTGTCCTCCAGACGGCAGAGACGTTATCGCGGTATTAAATGCGGTGCGTCAAGGCATCAATCCGTGCCTTTTGGAAAATCCAGTGTGCTATGAGTGCCAGATGAATGGCAATGAGTGCGTGCTGCAAAAAGGGGAGCCATGCCTTGGGCCGGTTATTAGAGGTGGGTGTGATGCGGTTTGCCTGAATTCAAAGTTCTATTGCAAAGGCTGCCGAGGCATTATTCCTGGCGCAGATACCAAGCAGCTTGAAAAGCAGCTTCTTAAAAAGATTAGTAGAAAAAAGTTGAATGAAATCCTACAAATATTTGGTATCCAGGAAGACTGGTATAAGGCACAGAAATAATATGAAAAAAGTAACGATAAAACACATTTGCAGAATAGAAGGCCACGCGACGTTTTGGGGAGCGCTTAAAAAAGGAAATATTGCGGAAGCGAGATACCATACTTTAGAAGGAGCGCGTTTGATAGAGGGTGTTTTGGTTGGCCGCAATTATATGGACGCGCCACTTGTTACATCCAGGATTTGCGGTGTGTGTCCGATTGTTCATAATCTAACTGCGATCAAAGCACTGGAACACGGCATGAAAATTAAAGTTGCCCCAAGCACCGTTGTACTGCGGAAATTGATGATGCTCAGCCAGACCATAACTAGCCATGGTGTGCACGCTTACTTTATGTGTTTGCCTGATTTTTATGGCAAGGATTCTGCACTTGACCTTTTAAGTATTGCGCCTAAGCACACCAGGCTTGCACTGAAAATTAGAAGTTTTGGTAATCAAATATCGAATGTTATTGGCGGTCGCTCGCTCCACCCCGTAAATTCACAGGTCGGAGGCTTTCTTAAACTTCCCGAAAGAAAAAAGACACAGGAGCTGTTTGATGAGAGCCAGAAAATACTGCAGGATACTGTGGAACTTGCGCATTTTATATCGCATCTAAAATTTACTCAGTTTGATCGGCCGACAGAATACGTTAGTTTATATTCACCAAAAGAATATGCGATTTACGAGGGAAGCGTGATTTCTGATCAAGGTTTGAGGCAGGGTCCCGTTGCTTTTATGAAAGCAATTAAGGAAATTCATTCAGCTGATGATTATGTGAAGCGAACCACGCATAAGGATAAACCATATTTTGTTGGCGCACTGGCACGCGTGAATAACAACTGGCGTCAGTTGAATCCTATTGCCCGTCAGGCATTCAAACACATCAAACTAAAGAAACCAATTACCAACTCGCTTTATAATGTGTATTGCCAGGGAATTGAAATGGTGCATTGTATAGAAGAAGTACAAAAGCTCCTGAAGCAGTATTTGGCAATGAAAAACGTCAAACCAATGGTAAAATACACTGCCCGTGCTGGCGAAGGTGTTGGTGCCATCGAAGCACCTCGGGGGATTTTACTGCATTATTATGAAACAGATAAGTACGGTGTACTAAAAAACGTGAATATAATCACACCGACAGCACAGATGATTAATAATCTTGAGCACGATTTGAAACAGTATATTGGTTCGAAGAAGAAATTTACTGCAGCAGGTGAACGAAAACTGGCAATGCTCATACGCTCGTATGATCCGTGTATGACGTGTGCTACACATTAAATTCGAAGCACTAAGCACCCACCCGCGACGCTAAAGCGTAGCTTTGGCGGGCGCGGCGAAATCCTAAACAAATGCCAAATTCAAAATCCAAATATTCTAAACAGTTTTGAATTTTGAACATTTGATCATCAAACATTATTTAGGGTTTCGAATTTAGGATTTAGTATTTTAAACAAATATGCACGACCTAATAGCAGCGCAGGATATTGTCAAAAGTGCGGTAAGGACCGCAGGAAAAAATAAGCTGAAAAAAATCACCAAAATTGTAGTTAAGCTTGGGAAGATTGTTGAACACAATCAGGAGCTGACACCTGAAAATTTGAAATTCAATTTTGGGTTTGTTAAACAAAACACAATTGCTGAAAAAGCCACTTTAGTTATTATAAAAGGGAAAGGGAGGGAATTAGCAATTATAGAAGTACAGGGCGAAAAGTGATTAAAGAAGATGACATAATCTTGATTAGCTTGTTTTTGTATTGATTTTTCATAAAAAACGTGCTATAATTATTTACACAATTTAACTTTTTAAATTGATAATAATTGTATGGAGCTACGAACCATAAAAGAAGCAGATCTTCAATCGAAGCATGTGCTTATTCGTTGTGAATTAAATGTACCGTTGGATGATGATGGCGTAATAGTGAACGATCAGCGTATTAAGACCTGTTTACCCACAATACAGTATTGTATTCAGCGGGGCGCAAAAGTGATTGTCCTTGCACATCTCGGTCGTCCAAAAGGGAAAGTGGTTGAAAAATTGAAAATGGATAATGTGGCAGCCCGGATTGGTCAACTGCTAGGAAAAAAAGTAACAAAACTTGATGCGTGTATCGGCCCTCAGGTTAAAAGCGCAACGGAAAAGATGAAGCCTGGTGATGTTATAGTACTTGAGAATGTACGATTTTATAATGAAGAAAAAACGGGTGATAAGGGTTTCGCAAAAGAAATGGCTTCATTAGCAGATGTATATGTTGGTGAAGCATTTGGAGTTATTCATCGTGAAGACGCTTCAATGCTTGGGGTAGCTGAATTATTGGATGCGTACGCAGGTTTTCGACTTGAGGAGGAAGTAGAGACATTATCAAAAGTGCTGGAACAACCGGAAAAACCACTCGTTGCAATTATTGGTGGAGCGAAAATTTCAGACAAGATCAAGGTGATCAAAAAGTTTTTAACGATTGCCGATCATGTCGTTCTTGGCGGGGCATTGGCAAATAACCTTCTCAAGGCAAAAGGACTTGCAATTGGCAGATCGATTTTCGAAGAAGAAATGATGGGCGCCGCAGAAGAACTCGCATTAGTCGATACTCATCTGCATGTGCCTGTTGATGTTATTACCGCAACAGAAATTGCATCGGGCATACCAACCAAGATCAAAGCAGCAGGCAATGTTGAAGACGATGAATATATCTTGGATATCGGACCTGATACCATCAAGTTATATGGCATGATTATCAGAAAAGCAAAAACGATCGTCTGGGGAGGTCCGATGGGCTATTTTGAAATTAAAGAGTTTGCAAAAGGTACTACTGATATTGCGAAGATGGTGTGCGATGCAGACGCAACAAGTATTGCGGGTGGCGGTGATACAATTTCAGCTCTCAAGATGGCAAACTGCGAGGATTCAATATCGTTCACTTCTACCGGGGGAGGGGCAATGTTGAAATTATTAGAAGGAGAAAAATTAAAAGCGTTGCAACCATTAATTAAAAAATAAGCGTATGTCAAAAAAAATTAAAGAAATTCGTTCAAAAGAAATTCTCGCCTCAGGCGGAAAGCCAACAATTGAAACGCACGTTACCTTGGGGGACGGTACCCACGCAAAAGCCTCGGTGCCCTATGGTGTGTCAGCGGGTGTTCATGAAGCAATAGTATTGCTGGACAAGGATGAAAAACGCTATGGCGGTGGCGGTATGCTTAACGCGGTAAAAAATGTACACAACACAATCGCGCCAAAAATAATAGGAATGAAAGCCACTGACCAGGAAAAGATTGATCAGGCAATGATCGAACTTGATGGGACGCAAAATAAAAGCAAACTTGGCGGAAATTCCATTTTATCAGTTTCACTGGCATGCGCGCGTGCCGCTGCAATTAGTTCAGGTGTGCCATTGTATTCATATATTCGTTCATATTATAAAATGCCGCATAAGGAGTGGAAAATTCCTCGGCCAATGATGGTTGTTATTGAAGGTGGACAGCATGCGGATAATTCAACTGATTTTCAGGAGTATTTATTCAGCGTTTCAGGAGCTCCAACAACCCGAGAGGCTGTACGCTGGGGAGAAGAGGCGTATGTTGCGCTCAAAGGCGTATTAAAGGAACGGGGGCTTAATACAAATGTTGGCAATGAGGGTGCGTTTGCGCCGGCTGGTATCCAGTCAAACGAAGAGCCGCTTAAGTTTTTGGTTGAGGCTATTGAAAAAGCAGGATACTCGCCGGGAAAGGATATTTCGATATCACTTGATCCTGCCACTTCTGAAATTTATGAAGAAGATAACAAGCGGTATGTGCTCAAACGGGAGGGTGCTGGGTTATCATCTGATCAGATGATTGGGCTGTTTAAGGATTGGCTTACTAAATATCCGATAATCTCGCTTGAGGATTGCTTGGCTGAAGATGATTGGGAAGGCTGGACAGCATTGTTCAAAGCGTGTGGTAAACAAACTCGGATTATTGGTGATGATTTGACGGTAACTGATATTGAGCGTGTACAAAAAGCAATTGACCTTAAGGCGATTAACGCAGTCCTGATTAAATTGAATCAGATCGGAACGTTGACAGAGACTGTCAAAACTATTATGTTAGGCCAGGAGCATGGCTTTTGGCAGGTGGTATCCCACCGAGGCGGCGGAGAAACAAATGATACGTTCATGATTGATGTCGCGGCAGCGGCAAATGCTGAATATGTAAAAGTTGGCCCTGTGCGGGGAGAACGGACAGGCAAGTACAATCGATTGATGGAAATCGAAGAGGAAATTCTATCCAAATAATAATTTTATGGCACAAAAAAAGCGAAAACCGGTAGTTCTTGCTATCCTTGATGGATGGGGAATGTCAAAAGAAACACGTGGTAATGCAATTGCGCTGGGTTCTACGCCAGTTTTTGACACACTCTGGGATAATTATCCTCATTCACTGCTTGGAGCGTCAGGCAAGGACGTTGGATTGCCTCCATGCCAGGATGGTAATTCAGAGGCAGGACACATGAATATTGGCGCTGGCAGAATTATTGAACAGGATTCGGTGATTGTGTCGAAGTCTATTAATGAAGGTACTTTTTTTAAGAATCCCGCTTTTATAACGGCAGTACAGCATGTCAAAAAGTATAAATCGACATTACACCTTATTGGGATGATTACCGCGCAGCAGTCAGCGCACGCTGATCCAGATCACTTGCTTGCGCTCTTGACTCTTTTTCACCTCAGGAAAGTTGATAATGTGTGTTTACATCTTTTTACGGATGGTCGTGACTCGTATCAATACTTAGCAATCAAGCTCATTGACCGACTTCAAAAGGCGCTGACACATGGTGAAAAAATCGTAACGATTATCGGACGTTATTACGCAATGGATAGGATTAAAGAGTGGGATCGGACAGAGCTCGCCTACAACGCACTCGTGTCTGGTAATTCATTGATAGCAAAGGATTCTCAGGAAGCAGTTCTTCAAGCGTACAATCGGCATGAGACAGATGAATTCATACAACCAACGATCATTCAGGATGATGGCCGCACGAGTCGCATCCAGGACGATGATGTAGTTGTTTTTTTTAATCTCCGCTCAG
>CAZBNI010000013.1:0-12072 GCA_964493105.1 uncultured Gammaproteobacteria bacterium | reverse complement strand
CAACCGAGGATGAGCGTATCGATTTGATCCTGGCGCAGGGAGTAGAGATATTTACGGGCAATCATTTTTGTAATCGGCTGGTCAGCCCAGTTTTCTTCGATCAATGGCACAAAGAGTGGGCATGGTTTGCTGATAATTGTAAAGCCGTTTTGTAGTGTGTCGATTTTCTGCTTGTAGACGTTACTGCTAACGGTTGCTCGTGTGCCGATAACACCAATTCGTTTGTTTTTCGTTACCTTTACTGCTTCGGTAACCGCAGGAGAAATCACTTCAAAGATTGGTGTGTTCGGAAATTTTTCCTTGAGTGTTTTTGCCGCAACAGCTGAGGCCGTATTACAGGCGACGACAATGATCTTGGCGCCTTTTTCTAATAAAAATTCTGTATCCTGAAGCGCATACGTTATGATTGTATCATTACTTTTATTACCATACGGTGTTCTCGCAGTATCTCCAAAGTAAGTGATTTGGTATTCTGGGAGCTGTTTGAAGATTTCACGGATGATGGTAAGTCCTCCGATGCCTGAATCGAATATTCCTATCATAGTTATACAATAATTGATTTGCCAGTCATTTCCTTTGGTTGTGGCAGGTTAAGTAGTTTCAACATGGTCGGGGCAATATCTCGCAAGCTACCAGCCTCACGCAACGTTGCTCCTTTGTTTTGTTCGTCAATGTAAATAAAGGGCACATGGTTATCAGTATGAAATGTATGAGGTTGCTGGCGTTTTTTGTCCCAGATAATTTCAGCATCGCCATGATCAGCAGTCACGATCATAATACCGTTCATATTGAGCACTTCTTCGAATACCAAGCCGAGCGCAGTATCAACCGCGTGTATCCCTTTCATTATTGCTTCTTTGTTGCCAGTATGGCCCAGAATATCGGGATTTGCGAAATTGATAAAATAAACATCAAACGATTTTTGATGAATATAGTTAACTACCTCTTTTGCGATCTCCATTGCTTTCATTTCGGGCTTCAGATCATACGTTGCAATTTTGTCTGATGGTATCAGTTTACGCACTTCGCCTGGAAACGGATTTTCTGCTAATCCGTTAAATATTTTTGTCAAATAAATCCATTTTTCGGTTTCCGAGCATCGTAATTGGGTTAGATTATTTTTACTGAGTAGTTCACCAATAGTGTTGGTAGGAAATTTTCTGATAATCGCCACCGGACAGGGAATATCTTCGTAGTAGTCTGTAAGTGCAATATAGTGAATTTTTGGTCGCGCCGGTCTTGTAAAACCCTTGAAGTCAGGTTCAATTAATGCCTGTGTGATTTCGATTTCCCGATCAACGCGATAGTTAAAATTCCATACAACATCATCATTCTTGAAAAAGCCTTCCTTTTCTATGATTGTTGGTTTGATAAATTCATCCGTTTCATTACGCTTGTATGCTTGGTCAACAGCTTGATAAATATTAGAAACATTATAGTCGGCTTTTCCTTGGGTAAATAAATCATATGCTTTTTTGACTCTGTCCCAGCGATGATCTCGATCCATGCCCCAATAACGCCCCATGATACTTGCGATTCGACCGATGCCGATATCTTGAAGCCGTTTGATGTATTGTTTTACTGTTTTTGGACCTACATCGCGCCCATCTGAAAATATATGTACGAAGATTTGTTTGCTTGGAATGCCATGCTCTTGAGCGAGTTTTAACAGCATATGGCATGTTTCGTCGTAAGCATGTACGCCCTCGTCAGAAAGAAGCCCCATGAGGTGCAGACGGCTTTTTTTATTCTTTTTCAAACTCTCTAATGATTTGAGATATTCCTTGTTTTTATTAAGTTTTCCAGACTTCATTGCTCTCTTGACCTGAGTTTGAGGCAGCAGTGCGTTTTGGCCAGCACCGATAATCAGATGTCCGATTTCAGAGGACCCTTGGTGGCCAGGTGTTAATCCAATATGTTCACCCGCAGCTCCAATAATCGTATGCGGATAGTTATCCATAATATGGTCAATATTTGGCGTATCAGCCAAGAAAATGGGGTTATGCTCATCATCTTCACCAATGCCCCAGCCGTCCATGATGGTGAGTATGAGTGGTCGTTTTAGCTTCATGGGTTAGTAAATAGTAGGTTGTAAGTAGTGGGTAGTAGCCCCTCGGCTCCCCTTCGGTTCGTTTCACTTACTCCGGGTCGCTCGGGGTCTTTGAGTTGTACGTTGAAGGTTTTAGGAAGTAAGTATGGTTTATTGAAAGATACAAGTTCCAAGTAATAATTTTCAAATAAATTTGTTAAAATCCGAAATCCGAATATCAAAATTCTAAACAATATCTAAATCCAAAATTCAAATGTTCCAAAGTAGTAATTATAATGTTTTGAATTTGTGACATTGGGATTTGAAATTTGTTTCGAGTTTAGGATTTCGTGCTTAGGATTTATGGTTTTTGGATATTAATCGTAACTTATAGCTTGCCAATTGTATCTTTTTTATATCTTATCTCTTGATTATTTTCTACAGTTTCTTTAAAGTACTGATTTTAGTGTCGTTTAAATTATTAACCACAAGATCTACGGTTTTTAGATATTTATATGGCGTGTATGGTTGTTTGAGCGCAATGCACTTCATGCCTGAACGATGCGCTGCTTTGATGCCATTTATTGAATCTTCGATGACAAGCGTTTGATTTGGCTTTACTTTTAGCAGGCGAGCCGTCTTTAGGAAGATGGCAGGATTTGGCTTTCCGCGAGGTACTTCGATTCCTGAAAGTACAATTTTAAAGTATTTCCTTATGCCATACTTTGCCATGATATAATTGATTATTGAATATGGTGATGAGGATGCAAGTGCAAGTGGATATCCATGCTTATTTAATTTTTTAATTAATGTGATTGCGCCGGGAATTGGTTTGAGTTTTTTTTCAAATATGTGTTTGGCGGCCTTTGCACAGGTATTAATTATCCTTTGTTGGCTGTCGCTTAGATTGAATTCAGCTTTGATTATTTTTGCGATTTCATTCCAATTACGACCCCGTACTCTTTGCACGAACTTATTGAGATCAGCATTATTCATTTTACGAAGACCTTTGCGATCCAGAAAGAGCTTGTGGGCCTCAACCCACAGTGGCTCAGAATTCACAATTACCCCATCCATGTCAAAGATAATTGCCTTGATCATTTGTTAGAGTCCTTTGTACAGATACTCATCGTAGAGTTCTTTTTGTTTGGCGTATACAACGCCTCTAAATTCTTTTGGAATTTTTTTATCAAAGAGAGGAGTGACTTTACCCGAGTAGTTCACCATAACATTGAGGTATTTTTTAATTCGTTCACGATTGTCACCGTTGCTATATCCACGCAATTTTGCATCAGTACCGGAGCGCCGTATCTGGACAAACATATTCTTGAATTGGAAAAAGGTGGCGTCGCACGTAAAGATGACATCTTCAAGTTCTGAGAAATCTAGTGATGGCATTGCTTCAGAAAGCATCTCACGTGCATCTTTGATTGTGATTTTCCCCTCGCGTAGTGATAGTGCCATGCCGAGGCAGTAGATATCGATTATATCACGTTTTTTTTCACCTGCAGCTTTTTCTTTGAGAAGCTTCTCAGGATTTGGTTCGCTTTCATTGTAGTAGGTGATGTCCGTTCGTTCGTAGTAACGATAAATAATGTTACATTCATCAAATATTTCTTTGAGATACTCAGCCATTGATTTATTGTTTTGATAGAGGTGCGCTGCCAGTGCTGTTGCGACGATCGAAGCTTCACCTGCGCTTTTTTCACGCATTGCCATTGCTTTTCTGCCTTTTTTACTTTTGATAATGTCTTCTGGCCCGATGATCATACCGCCACTTTCTTCACCAGCAAAAGCGATCCTGGGATCTACGCCGAGGTTAATACCTTTTTTCCAGACGTCGTCCATAATTATTTCCTCTTTGGGATTAATAAAGAGTTTTTTCTCAATTTTTTTCATAAGCGTTGCAATCTCTTTCATTCCAACAGGCGTCGTAAGTACTGCGACGTTATTTTTTTTTGCCCATTCATCCCAAGCCATTGATGATGGAGTAGTGGTTATGATAAATCGGGAATGATTGTTCCATCGGCCGCTTTCTTTAAGTCGTTTCATATTGAAATCCATAATCATCAGAAAGCAGAAGGTTGGATGATAAATTGAAACGATTTTTTCTTCGTTAATCTTGATATAGTTGATACCCAAATCTTCCATTAAAGGTATGTTAGTTGCTGGTTCTACTTGTCCTATCACAAGCCGATCGCCGTCCGGGTCGGTAATCAATACCATATAGCCAATCGGTTTGTCTTTGAGCGTATATTCATAAAACATAGTATCAACAACCTCCATTAGGCACGCGTCGCACGAAAGATCAAAATATTCTGATTTTCCAGTGTTTGGATTTTTAATTCTTGTTTTGCCGATTCCATGGAAATACGGATCTTCCTCGGCATTATTCCACTCGAATGCGTCCAGAATGCCAAAGCGTTCCAAAAGCGGCACCATGGTGCGGTACATGCAACCGCCAACAGTTTCATACATCAATTTCATCCCGTCAGCTATTGCCTCTTTGATGAGGGCAATGTTATCTTCAGTTGCCACTCCATTTTGTAAATATTTCTGATATAAGTCGTAGCCGTCAAAATCTTGAACCGTATAGTCATTTTTTTTGGGGGAAAGTGTGATTGTATATCCTTCTGGGGATTCTTTCGCTTTTTTGATAATACCTTCGATTTTTTCTATAAATCGGAGCGACATCTCAGGAAGGAATTGACTGCCTTGGTTATCAAGGTCTTTGGTTGCGATCTTGCTGCTCATCGCGTGACTTGAGGTTACATATTCACCACCATCGTAATCCAGCATAAAAATAACAAAAGAAACAAGCCATACAGCAGTCGTTTCGTTATTAGGTACTTGATGAGTATAGATTTTATTCGCGGCATGGATTCGAGAGATCAGTTCAATATACTCCTTGGTATTGTATCGCACTTCCCCAGAAACAACCTTATTAATTTTTCGTTCAGTAATGTCATCGTTGAGCACAAGACTTTTGCCGAGTGTAGCCAATGCAACGCCGATTTGGTTAAGCGGGAAGCGTGGGTCACTATAGTGTCGAATATTCTGGGGACCACGGATGCCTCCGGTCGACACCTCAGCTTCTTTTTTATAGCTTGCAAGCCAGCCTTCCAGGTCCCATTTCTCAACGAGCTCTTTGGTGATCGTAACTGAGATTTCATCTTCGTTACTTATATCAAAGACGGGCTGTCCTTTGTAATCATCTGGCGTTTCTTTTTCAACGCCGTCGAAATATTCCTTTTTAAGTTCTTCGAGATATTTATTCCGACCCTCAGGGCTATTAAAACTTTTTTGTTCAATGTCCATAGGTAATTTTAGCTTCTTTGTTATTTATTAGTATTTGGTTTGTCTTGTTTAGATTTCGTTTCTGCTGGCTGTGGTTTTTTCCGTGCTGCGAGCTGCTGGACAATATATTGCCAGACTGATCCTAGATACCAGATTGTGCCGATTAGTCCAATAAACCAGCCAATATAGGGAATATTAATCAGAAGTATATAAATAAAGACGCCGAGCATCATTTTCCAGATAATCGAGATGTCTTTTTTATCCTTTTCTTTGGGGGTACGAAGAATAAGCGAACCAATCGCGAGTCCGAGAAAGATTTGTGAGAGATAGAGCAATAGGAAGTAGCATCCGATGCCAATTATTGTCAGCGGTACTCCAATAATTGTTATTGCCAAAAGAACAAGCGCGATAGGCGTTCCAAATAGTAATAATAAACCCCATGCAATTTTGACAGGCGACGTTTTTGTCACCGCTGATACAATTTTTCTACTTGTTTTTTCAAAAAGGCTTACCAGTATCGTACCAACGAGTAGTATGCCAAACAAGCTGATAATTTTTGTAAAAATCCATGCTGATGAGAGTAGCTCCCGTTTTTTTAGTATTTCAGCAGGCGTGAATTTATGTGTTGTATCACCGTGAATCTGGGCGCCGGATTCGACAGTAACCGCAGTATCACTGCGATAATTAAGGTTTCCTTTAATTTCAGCATTTGTTTCAAGGGTAGCATGGCCTTGTTCATCAAAAATAAGAGTTACATTGGTGCCAACGGTATTATTGATAATAATGTCGCCTCCATAACCGTACACACTTCCACCGATTGGCGCCTGTATCGAAATTTCACCGGCCCAAAATGCCAGCGACCATCCAACAGTTGCTTTATTTGTAAACGTTGCAGATCCAACAAACAACGTTGCGTTTTTTCCAACCGCGCCATTTATAGTTACTTCTTCCGCGGCAACTCGGATATTGCCGGCTATGTCACCGTTGATTTCAATAGTTTCCGCGACAGCAATAACATCACCTGAAACATCACCGTTAACTGTCAGATCAAACGCACCGACGATAATGTCGCCGTCGATATTACCTTCAATGGTAATTGAATCTGCTGCTAGTACGTAGTTATCTTGAACTGTTTCTGATGCAGGGATCGTAATTGTACTGCCAATTTTTTTTTGTAAGAATGTTTCCGACAATGGTTTGACCCATTGGTTTATCTGTTTATGCATATCAGTTTGACCTAGGGCAACAAAAGGCAGGAACAGTAGTAAAAAAAACAGCAGAACAATATATTTATTTCTAACCATTTTTAGTATGCATAAATGTTTATGTCAATATCACAATACCATTTTTTGTATTTTTTTTCAAGTTTATAAAGCGGCGCTGCTTGGTTAGCATATTTTTTAGTTTACAGGAGGGTAGACTGATCAGTCTACCCTCCGGATGACTACGATTTTTTGGCAACAGAGAAAATGTTGAATCCATCATACCACGAGCTTCGTTGCCCTTTTTTTGTGTAGTATTGCGTGATATTTGAAAAACCCGCAGTCGTAATAAGGCGCTTCAGTCCTCCGCGGGTGAACGGATGAAGGTAACGATAACCGAGCAGATCGCCTTGAGAATTCTTCCAAGGCTTTTGCACGTCACCCCAATCAAGGTCACTGTTGCCAGTTAATTTCTTGATAGAAAAATGAAATAACAAAGGCCACCACTGCGTATTCCAGAGATTCCATTCGGTCATAATCAGTGTGCCGTTGTTTTTTAAAACCCTATATGCTTCACGCATTACTGTTTTACGTAATGTGTGTGATGGAATATGATGTAGTGTTGCGATAAGAAAAATAACATCGAATCGCCCATCGCGGTAGGGTAGGCGGGAAGCCTCACCAACTGTAAATGTTCCTTGCCGATTTTTGTGTTGTGCGTGTTCGATAAGCTTACTGCTAATATCATGGCCTGAATATTGAATTTGTTTGTAAGCAAAGAATTCAGCAAGTCTTCCATTCCCGCAGCCAACGTCGAGCACAGCATTATTTTTTTCCACGAACGGTTTGAACAGTTCAAATTCACTCCACGGATGTTTGCGGGTAGATGAAAACTGGTCCGCGATACGGTTGTAGATTTCTCTGTTTTCCTTTACAATTTGTTGTACAACCTCTTTTTTCATCCTATTTGAGTTTTAGTAGCTTGAATTGATCTAATAAGTTAGTTGGCTTCGCACTTTACATTTTTCTAGACCTTCGCACCAGAATTTGCTATGCAGATCCGGTGCGGGACTGCATTTACGGCCTCGAGGCCTTAATTCGTATGAAGAAGCCTGTTTCAAAAAAATATATAATTGATTTAGTAAAACTGAATCCACGAGATCCAGAAAGTTTACGCCGCGTAAAGAGTGCCATGGCTGAGCGTTATCATACTACTATTATAACCAATTCCGCAATATTACAGAAATACATGGAGGTATATAAAACCAAACAGGACAGGGCGCTTCCGCAGCTTTTACGCAAACGAGCTATTCGCACCCTTTCGGGCATTGCTCCGATTACCGTACTTACCAAGCCATACCCTTGTCCTGGCAGGTGCATATATTGCCCTGTGCCAAAGGATATGCCAAAAAGTTATATTAAGACAGAGCCGGCAGCACAGCGAGCATTGCTTTTGAAATTCGATCCTTACAAGCAAGTCAAACAACGGATCGAATCGCTGGAAGCAAACGGCCACAGCGTTGATAAAATTGAACTGATTGTGTTAGGAGGCACCTGGTCTTTTTATAAAAAACAGTACCAGACGTGGTTTATCAAGCGCTGTTTTGAGGCAGCAAATGGTCGTGCAGCAAAGAGTTTAGCTGAAGCCCAACGCATTAATCAAAAGGCTAAACACCGGATTATTGGCTTGAGTCTGGAAACCAGGCCGGATTATGTAACTACGGAAGAACTGTGGAGAATGCGGAAGCTTGGTTGTACTCATGTGCAGATTGGCGTTCAGACGCTGCATCAAGATGTCTTAGATCTTGTTAAGCGCGATGACACTTTAAAAAATATGGCACGGGCCACAGCCTTGCTGCGTGATTTTGGCTTTAAGTTCACCTACCATATTATGCCAGGACTTCCGGGCTCTACTCCACGAAAAGATTTGGCTGTATTTAAAAAGTTATTTACTGATCCTCGGTTCCAGCCTGATATGCTAAAAATTTATCCATGTGTTGTGCTTAAATTTTCAACATTATTCCGATGGTACAAACAAGGCAAATACAAACCGTATTCAGATAAGCAATTATCAAATCTACTTGTTCAGATTAAGAAAATCATTCCGCCGTACGTGCGTATTAACCGTTTGATCCGTGATATTCCTGGACCGGACATTGCTGCCGGCAATCGCATTACAAATTTGCGCCAGCTTTTACACAACCAAGGAGTTGAGTGTAAATGCATTCGGTGCAGGGAAGTGAGGGCTGAGAGTTTTAGGTTGAAGGATGTAAGCTTGATGAAGCGACAGTACCGAGCAGGCGATGGCATGGAGTACTTTACTAGTTTTGAGAGTAAAAACAAGAAAAAGCTGTATGCGTTTATTAGATTGCGCTTGCCCGAGCACGATTTGGTATTTAAAAACAGTACAGCGTTTGTGCGGGAGTTGCATACGTATGGGGAGCTCATGCCAATTGGCTCAAAGCAAAAGAAAGTCCAGCACGCCGGACTTGGAAAGCGTTTAATGCAGGAAGCAGAGAAGATAGCAAAGCAAAAGGGATACAAGCGGGTTGCTGTGATATCAGGTATTGGCGTGAGGGAGTACTATAAGAAGTTAGGGTATCGGTTGAAAAAGACATATATGGTGAAAGAGCTACGTTAATATGAGCGAGCGCAGGCACAGAGGCCTGCGCTACCAGTTTATATTTAATGAAGACCCGGACCCCAGAATTTTGATATACAATAAGGATATTAACTTTTTGGATATAATAAGTAGGCGGAATGGAATTCCATTCCGCCTGCGGTTTTGTAGTTGATTGTATTTGTAAGAGGTTAAATAAAGAATAGGCTGCATGAAATATTTCATGCAGCCATACTATTAGTGAATGCCGCCAAAATCTTGACGGTTGTAGGGACGAACTAACATTCCGGGGACGAAAATATCGCTTGATACTTCCTTGATTTTGTCCATAAGTTGTTTGATTACATCATCAGACAACTTCAGCTCTTGTGCTGCTTTTTGGACTGATGAAACGGTACAGATTGTGATGGCACTCATCATTACCTCCAAGAGTGTTTTTTAAAGGAACTATTTTTATAAATGGTACTGGCAGCATGAGTCGGTCGTGAGTCGTTCAACCCATGCTTTCGTTATGGAATGAGATCACGGATCAGATCGCACATTCCGCAGGCGACGCATCCAGCACGATCCGTTGAACGGATATTATATTTTGCCATTTGGTCGCCAGTGTATTCAATCATTCTGAGGAAGTCTTCCCAGTACACAGACGATTTAAATGGATAGTTTGGTACGTCTTCGAAATACCTGCCGGCAAGCGGGGACGGGATAACTCCCATACGCGTTACTTCGCGGATACCTTCGAGAAGCGTATCATACCCTTCTGTTCCGACGACAAAGCACGTAGAGATTTTCCCGGGACCGAATGCCTTGATGCCTCGCTTGAACGCCTCGATGTATTGGTCGCGAGGGCATAGTTCATTTTTACCTGGGATACCGTACGCACGTTTATGTAAATCCCATGTTTCCAGATTCATCATTAGTGATGCAGCTCCCGCTTTTTGCAAGCGGTCAATCCACGCCATATCCGTTGGTGGCGTGATCTCAACTGCGATCGGTAAGTTAGGATAGCACTCGTGTACTGCACGTACCACAGGCTCAATGAGCTCGATTCCCCTGCTCGGTTTCAGCGTTAGCCCGCCGTTCAACGCTAAACCGTCGTACTCGTGTACTGGGATTCGTTTGAGCGCCTCGAGGTACAGGTTTGGAGATTTGAGGACCAGCCGCGGATCCTTATCGCTGAGCGAGTAGTTGATAACGCAGAACGGGCACGCGTCGCCACGCCCGAAGAGGGCACACCCCTCGAAAACCGCGCTCGCGAGTTGGCGGTTGTGTGCGGTGATAATTTGTGTGATGCGAAAACTATCTACGAACTCCTCGTACCACGTTGGCGCTGAGAGTATTGTAGCTGCACCTACAAACTTTTGGATTAGATTTCCGCTATGCACCTCCTTAAAAGATAACTGAACTTCATTTGCACCAGAAGAAACGGCAGAAATTTTTGCTTCTCTGTTTTTATACAGCGGAGCATTCACAAACATACCACTCGGTAGTTTCATCTTAGCTCCAGAGCTCAATCCGCCACGTTTAGTGTTGGATGGATTCTGTGCAGCGAACCATTTAGTCGCCTGCTTGTCTGCATTGAATCCATCGCACAGCAGCAGAGCTTTCAGTTCGAGATCGTTCTTCGGCTCGGCATACTTCGAGTTAGTGAGACATGGACATCCCATAGGATACCTCTCTTTTTAAATTGTTAAAGGACTATGATTGTTGTTTGCCAGCAGCAGGAGTCGAACCCGCATCTGTCGCCACAGGCTTGTCCACCTATGGAGGGCGACCGCTTTTCCGGGCTTAAGCTATTACCGGCATGCAAATACAAAAAAACCTCTTCCACTGAAGAGGCGTTAGACTATTGATTAACTAATCACAAAAACAGTCCTCTTCAGCAGAGAAGAGTTTTGTGATGGTTGTTATTGATGATGATAGAATAATTCATTGTTTTTTACATCGTTTGCACATGAGTTTGTAGCCTCCTTCGCCATGATTGAGCCAGAGCGCGACTCGCGTAATGGTTGCAGTGCTCATACCTGTTTTTCTAGCTATCGTGCGGTAGGGAATGCCTTTGTCGACCATTTGCGCTACTTTCCACCGGTCTGAGAAGTCCCTGAGCTCGTCTAAAGTAGCAATATCTCTGAAGAATTTTTTACATTCATTTAATGTCTTTAGTCGGAGTATTGCACTATACAGGTCCGTGAGGGCTCGATGATCGATTTCTGTTGATTTCATGAAATATAGTAATATGAGTGTTTTAGTTCGCTAATACACTACCATGACTCAAAAAAGAGAGCAAGGGATAGTTATCCACAGTGAACCACTTCCTCCATAGGCGGATCAGAGAAAAGGGTTCACTGTAGTCCTAAATCGTTTACTGGTTTAGGGCACAGTAAAAGCACGTCACAGTTTTTTGCCCAGAAAGTCTTTAATTATAGTAAAAATATTGCTTTTTTATGAAATTGGGTGTACGGTGGGGATATACACCTTCCCTATTTATTTGACGGAAGGTTTTATGACCCAGCGTAGAATATACCAATCTAAATATCCGTACTTTATTACGTTCCGGACGCGGGAGGGATTTCGTTTGTTTGAGGATGCACAGCATGCGGAGCAGTTGGCACGTGATATATTCATATCGTCGAAGTTGAAAGGATTTGATATATACGCATATCAAATCATGCCAGAGCATGTACATTTATTGGCATGGGAAAGCAAGCGCGTCCAAACAAAGCGCACCTTGGAGAAGGTGCGCTTAGGTGATGTAAAATTTCGCAATGTGAAAAATATATCACATATTCCTCCGAGCAAATCCTCTCAATGGTGCGCTCGCCATTCCACGCCACCAACCATTTCCGACCTTATTCAATCTCTCGAAGGAGACTTTTCTCGGCGGGTACATATGGGGAATATATGTCAACGGCGCTTCTATACCC
>CAZBNI010000012.1:11978-12557 GCA_964493105.1 uncultured Gammaproteobacteria bacterium | reverse complement strand
AAGGAGATTACCCGAGTTTAGCAAAAGTACAAGAGCATTCACTCTCCGCACAAAATGAAAATCTTGGGAGTCTAATACAAGAAAGAAAAAAGGATTTAAAAGAACGCATACAGAAATTTCATAGTGATAATTTTAAGACCCGTGAAGCCCTGGAGAAACATATTAATGAGGTATTTGCAGAATCTGAAGCCGTTTAGGAGTAATTTTTAAATTGGTGGACCCGAGCGGATTCGAACCGCTGACCTCCTCGTTGCAAACGAGGCATTCTAACCAGCTGAACTACGGGCCCATCATATGTTATCGAGGTGTATGTTTGTTTTTCTAGTTATTTTTTATCGTGACAAGTGAGTATCTTAACCAGCTGCCTGTCCGCCGTAGTTGTAACGGAGGCGGAAACTACGGGCCCCTAAATGTAATTGTTATCCTACTGATTCTATTGTTGTGCCAAATATTGCTCGCATAATAGTTGGATCATAACTACCCGGGCAACTACCAGCACAACTTCCTGAATATATATCTTCTGAAGGAATTCCAACTAATTTATATCCTGTCCCACCATTCCATTCAATAGTATTAGAA
>CAZBNI010000012.1:5213-11968 GCA_964493105.1 uncultured Gammaproteobacteria bacterium | reverse complement strand
CTCCCAACGTGCCGCTCATATACAAGAACGATCCAATAATAAGGGCAATTCCAATTAATTTATACAAGAGGCGCGTGCCTCCTTCGGTACCTAGCTTTGCTTCTGCCCAGGATATGCGGCCAAAGTTTTCCATCATCCAGTCCGCTTTCCATGCGATCAGAAAGCCGACGCCAACGATGATTATTCCTAAAAAATATTTCATAAGTTCTCTACAAAAGAGTTAATTATTTTTGATGGGGGACCCGAAAGGATTCTCCGCCAAAGGTGGGTGCGCCTTAGGCGCAGAATCTATGACCTCTTCGGTGTAAACTTGCCTGCGGCAGACAGGCGAGGCGTTATAATTTCACCCCGCCCCTTCTGGTGGGTTCGAGAGGATTCGAACCTCTGACCTCCTCGGTGTAAACGAGGCGCTCTAACCATCTGAGCTACGAACCCTTATAATAGTATTTAGTAAATATCGTTGGTGCCCTCGGAGGGATTCGAACCCCCAACAACTGCTCCGAAGGCAGTCGTGATATCCATTTCACTACGAGGGCACAAGTGGGATTACTGTACTTGATGTCTATGCAATTGCCTGTCCCGTATGAGTACGAGCGTAGCGAGAGCGAAAGGCGGGAATCTACGAGTGCGTACAATTATAATAGTACGGTATACACTAACATGGATGCTACAAAAAATCAACACGTACTGCTTAGCGAGAGTCCGTAGTGATTTTTTCAAGGATTAATCAAGTAAAAGCGGATTGGACATGTATGTTAGTGCAACGTCTTTTTCAATGTAACCATCTTCAAAAAGACGTTTGAGGTCCTGATCCATCGTGAACATGCCCTCCTCAGCGCTTGTCTGAATTACAGTTTTGATCTGTGCAACTTTGTTTTCACGGATTAGATTTGAAATTGCGGGGGCGTTAATCAGGATTTCTCTTGAAGCAATGCGTCCGCCGCCTGTTTTTTGTAACAATTGTTGCGACATAATTCCCTTCAAAAAAAGTGAAAGTTGGAGTCGGATCTGTTGCTGTTGGAATGGTGGAAACACGTCAATAATACGGTCAACAGTCTGAGCTGCATTAAATGTGTGTAGGGTTGCTAAGACCAAATGACCTGTTTCAGCAAGTGTGATAGTAGCAGAAATCGTTTCAAGGTCACGCATCTCACCGACGAGAATAACGTTTGGATCTTGGCGCAGTACGTGTTTTAAGGCTTGTGCAAACGAGACCATGTCGGTACCAAGTTGACGCTGTACAATAAGGCTTTTTCCTGAGCCAGTCGGGTATATAAACTCGATTGGATCTTCAAGCGTTACAATATGCACTCCTCGTTCTTTGTTGATAAAGTTAATCATCGCTGCGAGCGACGTTGATTTGCCACAGCCAGTCGGACCGGTAACAAGTATCAGTCCCTGCTTCAACCGTAAGAGGTCGTGCATAATCGAGGGAATGAGTAGATCTTCCATTGTAGGGATGCTTGGCGCAATAATACGTGCTGCTAATGCGATATTATCACGCTCCCAAAAACAGTTTACACGAAATCGTGAACCACCTTCAATTTCATATGATAAATCCAATTCTCGTTCGTGTAATAAAATCTGCTGCTGCTTTTCCGAGAGGATGCCGAAAACGAGACTTTTAGCCTCCTCCTGTTTAAGCGGTTTCACACTGCTCATTGGTAATAGTTCCCCGTCAATTCTAAAAATTGGAGGACGATTTACAGTAAGGTGGATATCAGAAGCATTAATATCAATTGCTGATTTAAAAATACTGTCTATTTTTTCCATATATTTTTTGCAATAAAAAACGCTCAATTAAATAATCGAAACTAAGCGTAGCCTTCTTCCTTTTTAAATAAATACTTTGGCCCAAAGTAAATGATGCCACTTTATTGATGATAGTGATTTGATGACTTTTTTTCATTTTGTTTTTTGTTTCCTGCCTTAATTCTAGCATAATATTTACTAATTGTCAACTAGGCTTTAATAGTAAAAACAGATGATTTGTATTTTGAATATAGGTTGACAAAAGCATTTTTTCGTGTTATTATTAAAACGATTTTATAAACATATATGAGTATTGAAACGGTAATTTTAGGTATTGCATTAATTGGACTCGTCATAGTGTGTGCGATACTAATGCAAAAGCTTCGAACGGTCCGACAGGATGCAATTCAAACCATGGAAGAGCGTCGATCAAGCTTTGTTGCGATTATTAGCCATCAACTTCGCACGCCCCTCTCTATAATAAAAGGATATCTTGAGGGGTTGTTAACCGGCGACCAAGGCTCGATTACAGACGGTCAAAAGGATTATTTACAGGGCGCTTTGAAAGTTAACAGAGATACAATCGAGTTAGTGAATGATTATCTTAATGTTGTAAAGCTCGATTCAGAAGAAATAGAACTTAATAAGCAAGAAGCTGACTTGACCGAACTTGTTGCCGCTGAGGTAAAAAAACTCAACTCATTGGCGCGGGCCTCTAATTGTATATTAGAATTTAAGCAGCCCCAAAAAGCATTGCCAGTTGTTTCAATCGATGTTATCAAGCTTAAGCAGGTTATTGAAAATATTTTAACTAATGCGATTAAATACTCAGGCGGTAAAGGAAAGGCGATAATTTTGCTAGAGGATCAAGAGAATAAAGTTGTGTTTTCCTGCAAGGATAACGGTATTGGCATTCCCGCAGACGAGCAAGAAGCAATTTTTACTAAGTTTTTCCGGGCAAAAAATATTCTACGCAAAGACACAACAGGGTCTGGTTTGGGCCTTTATTTGGCGCGAGTGGTGGTCACTGCACATGGGGGGGCAATTTGGTTTGAGTCGGAGGAAAATCAAGGGACAGCCGTATTTTTTAGCATTCCTAAAAAGTCACAATAAATTATCATGGCCGCAGCACGGAAAATATTACTCATTGAGGACGACCTTTCACTGCTTAAGATATACAGCAATAAGTTAAGGAATAGCGGGTTTGATGTTTCAGTTGCTACCACGGGCGATGAAGGTTTACGAAAAGCGCAGGTTGAGAAGCCAGATTTGGTGCTTTTGGATTTGATTTTACCGGGCAAGGATGGTTTTATGGTTTTGGAGGAATTAAAAAAAATGCCAGAAACTGAAAAAAGTCGGGTGATTATACTCTCCAATCTTGGCCAAGAGGCAGATATTCAAAAGGGCAATGAGCTTGGCGCATCTGATTATCTTGTCAAAGCTGACGTGAGTCTCGTTGACCTTGTTGAAAAAGTCAAATCGTATTTAAGGTAGCAATGGCTATCGATTATACACAATTAGCGACCGTACTTGCGCAATCAGAACTATTGACAAAGGAGCAACTAGAGAAAGCGCAACAAAAAGCACAAGATGAATCAATGCCCCTTGAGCTTGTTTTAGTTGAGGACGAGTATATCTCTGATGAAAACCTCGGTCAGATTATAGCTGACATCTTTAGCGTGCCTTTTGTCAGTTTGAAGAAAAAGAGTATAGATGAGCACATTCTTCATTTGGTTCCCGAGCTTGTGGCACGGAGACAAAAAATTATTACGTTTGAGCGCGACAAAGCAGGAATCAGGGTTGCGATGACCGATCCGGAAAATGAAGAACAAATACAATTTCTCAAAAAGAAAACAGGAGAGGCAATTCACCGACACTATGCTACTGACCGTGATATTAGTAATGCGCTTGTATTATATCGTAAGGAAATCAAGGAAGAATTTGACGATATTATTAAGCAACGCGTCAAGGAAACACAGAGGACCGTCGGTGAAGAGCGTGATATGCCAGTTTCTCGAATTGTTGATACAATCTTGGAGTATGCATATCAAAATAAAGTCTCTGATATTCATATTGAACCACATGATGACAACGTCGCTGTACGTTTTCGGATCGATGGAATACTGCATGATGTTGTCTTTTTGCCCAAGGATATCCACCCCTTTTTAATTACGAGAATCAAAATACAGTCCAGGCTGCGCACTGATGAGCATCGTGCCGCACAAGACGGTAGACTCGAATTTAAAATCGAGAATGAACAAGTGGATGTTAGAGTTTCCGTTGTGCCGGTTTCAGACGGTGAAAAAGTTGTCATGCGGCTTTTAGCAGAAAAATCACGTCAGTTTAATTTAGCAGAGCTAGGACTTGAAAACGAAGACCTTAAGAAAGTGCAAGAAGGCTTTAATAAACCACACGGGATGGTAGTCGTCACAGGTCCGACTGGATCTGGTAAGACAACGACCCTGTATGCCATTTTAAAAATATTAAATACACGTAAGGTCAATATTTCAACGATTGAGGATCCAGTAGAATATGATGTTGAGGGCATTAATCAAATACAGGCGAATCTAAAAACTAACCTGACATTTGCCAGCGGATTACGTTCAATTTTACGACAAGATCCGGATATAATTATGGTTGGCGAGATTCGTGATGAAGAAACGGCAAATATTGCAATCAATGCCGCTATGACAGGACACCTTGTACTGACAACTTTACATGCAAATGATGCTCCGACAACACTGCCCCGTCTTCTTGATATGAAAATTGAACCGTTTTTGATTGCGTCCACCATTAATGTTATTATTGCACAGCGGTTAGTTCGTAAGATTCATCAGGGCTGTATGGAGAGTTATATATTAGTCCCTGAAGAATTACAATATATTGAAAAAGCTATTGGTAAGGAGCGTACAAAAAAACTTGGAATCGCTAAGGAAGGGATACGTTTGTACCGTGGTAAGGGCTGCAAACTTTGTAGTGGAACTGGTTACGAGGGGCGGATTGGCATATTTGAGAGTATTGAAATAAATGAAAAGATTCGACGGCTCATAATGCAACGTGCAATAAGTGAAGAAATCCGAAATGCCGCGATGCAGGCTGGAGCCAGGACGATGCTTGACGATGGTATTCAAAAGGCGTTACGGGGGGTAACGACGATCGAAGAAGTATTACGAGCAACTCATGAATAATCGTAAGTTTATCTATATATGGAATATCAATATATTGCAACAACACGGTCAGGGGAAGTACAACGGGGCTCATTCGAGGCTGATAGTGCAGAAAAAGTAAAAACGCATTTACGGGAGAAACGACTCTTACCGATTAGTGTACGGGGAAAAAAGAAGAAGTTTCATTTGAAGAAACAGGTAGGCGCGGGTCGACTAGGCCGTTTTAAGGTTTCGCTATTGGATCGGGTTATTTTTGCTCGGCACCTGTCGATTATGTTGCGCTCTGGACTCTCATTGGCAGAAGCGCTTGATGTGTTATTTGACCAGGCGCAGTCGGACAAAATGAAAAAGATAATAAAAGATATTCGTGGACACGTTCTTAATGGCGAAACACTTGCAGCGTCACTTGATCGGTTTCCAAAAGTGTTTTCAGGTATTTTTACTGGTATGGTAAAAGTCGGTGAAGCAAGTGGGACCCTGGAACGTAATCTAGAATATGTTGCTTCACAACTTGAACGTGATTATGAGCTTCGAAGACGGGTCCGTTCAGCGATGATGTACCCTGTTATTGTACTGTCAGCAACCGTAATTTTAGGGGTTGTACTATCTGTTTTTATTCTCCCGAAGCTTGTTCGTATGTTTGAGTCGTTTCGTATGGAGCTGCCGACAATGACCAAAGCTTTTTTGAACCTTGCAAATTTTTTGGTTGATTATGGTTGGTATTTACTGGGTGGTGGGGTTGTACTCATCGTTTTTTTTAGCTTCATTGTCCGGACACCTGCCGCAAAACCGGTTTTACATAAACTAACATTGCAGATTCCTATTCTCAAACGTCTGAGCAAGGGTTTAAATTTAGCACGAACGACACGGGCATTATCCATATTATTAAAAAGCGGCGTACCGATTACTGAAAGTATTACTATCACTTCGCATGTAGTGAATAATATATATTTTCAGCGTGAGCTTCAGGGCGCCCTGAAAGCATTGAAACAGGGAAGGTCGCTTGCTTCAGCTTTGACGAATGAAACATATGTACCCAAAATGGCAAATCGGATGATTAATGTTGGAGAAAAAAGCGGACATCTCGAGGAGAGTCTCGCTTATCTCGCTTCGTTTCATGAAGAAGAGGTGAATAATATTACCAGGAATCTTTCGAGTATTATTGAGCCAATACTTTTAATAGTTATCGGAGTTGTACTTGGTTTACTGGCAGTGGCGATTATCTCGCCGATTTATCAGTTTACTGGCTCTTTGGGAGGGCAATAGTATGAAATCATTTCGTATCCAAGGAGGTTTTACCTTTGTGGAGGTGCTTGTGGTGATTGCTTTGTTGGTGGGCTTGACCGGTCTAGCAATCCCCTTTTATCAATCGTTTCAGGTTGGGAGCCAGCTTGATAATACAACGCAAGAATTAAGTCAGACACTTCGGCTGGCACAGGCACAAGCAATGGCAACCGAATCTTTGTCTGCCTTTGGTGTCCATTTTGAATCTGAATCCTTTACGATATTCAAAGGCGTCACTTATGTTTCCGGCGATCCGATCAATGAAGTGATCCCTTTTACTTCAGCAATTACTATCACCCCTTCCATGGGCAGTGAGGTTGTATTTTCATCTTTGCATGGCGAGACTGGAAACGCAGGAACTATTGCTGTTGCCGCGAGTAATGGCTCATCACGGACGCTTACTATTAATGATTTGGGCGTTGTTGATGTTAACTAAATTGCACAATCAAAACGGACAGAGCCTTCTTGAGCTTCTTATCGCAATGACGATTTTTGTAATGGTTGTGTCAAGCATTATGTTTTTAGTACTGGATGCCTATACCGCGAACCGAC
>CAZBNI010000012.1:0-5203 GCA_964493105.1 uncultured Gammaproteobacteria bacterium | reverse complement strand
GGGTGGAGAGCGTGCTGAAGCAGCATTGATTGTGCAGGAAGGAATGGAAGCAACTGCCAGTATTATGCGTCGTGGTTGGCGAAATATTCAGGACGGTACGTATGGTATTGATAGTAGTGGCGGGTATTGGGATTTTCAGGGAGCATTTGATTATCTGGAAAATAAATATACACGGGAGATTGTTGTTGAGCCAGTGTATCGGGATGTATTTGGTGATATTGTCGCTTCAGGCGGCACACTTGATTTTGATACAAAAAAAGTTACCACAACGACCAATTGGAATTTTACCACTTCCCGGCCTTCTGAAATCGTCTTAGAAACTTATATGATGAATTGGAGGAGTTTGAAATGGACACAGACAACGCAGTCCGAGTTCAATCAGGGTACTCCAACAGACGTTGTTGTTACGGCAAGTGATGATGGGGAGTTAGAACTGGATCAGACCAGCGTAACAACATTTCATAGCTGGCCATTTGATGTGGCCGGCGATTATACTTATAATCCAGCAGATATTGAGGTTGTTTCATCACGTGCCCAATTGGTCAATCAGGGAGCAGTAATCGGATCTGGCAACACTACTAATCCTGATTTTACTAGCGGGCTATTACCCTGGACAGGGAATCAATGGGATAGGCAATCAGATGAATCAAATGTACTAGTTCGCCAGCGGGATTGGGGCGGCAATCCGGGAGCAAGTGCACAGGTTAGATTCCGTAGACGGTGGAGTGATGATAATGAGGTGGGTGGTTATTTTGAACAGTCGTTCGATGTTACAGAAAGCGATCCAACCACTGGCATCATAAATTTTGATTGGCGAGTATGGTCATATCCTACTACAGGTCCAACCAGTCTGGAGGTTTTTATTTTTCTTGATACTGTTTCTGGAGAGCCGTTGTATGGTACTGAAATTTGGTCGTCGGGAAATTTGACAGGCACTACTTCTTTCAGCACCGAAGCGGTGGATATTACATCCTTAATTGCCTCACCAGATACCTACTATTTGAAAATGGCGGTGTGGATGACTACCGAAGCGCGGTTAGGCAACGTTGTTGACGTTCATTTTGACAACACTTCCGCAACCTGGGAAAAAAGAGCAACGAGCTATTCCTCAAGTAATCCCCCTATTCAACCAACCACGTCGTTTACCTCAACCGATATCCAAGCGTGGAACAGTTTTCAAGAAGCCGCAACTAAGAATGGTGGTGAAATATATTACCAGCTCTCGGATGATGATGGCACCACCTGGCAGTATTGGAATGGCAACGTGTGGACTGTTGCAGGTGTTGCTGATTACAATACCGCGTCTGTTATTGATGCTAATATTGCTGTGTTTCCGACAGCAAATAAAAAAATAATATTTAAAGCGTTTTTATCAGGCGATGGTACGCAACAAGTAAAGTTGGATACCGTTCAAGTGACCTATGATGCCGTACAGTCGTTTGATAGTACGTTTGATACACCAGCTGATTATATCTATCCGCCGGCGGATATTGAAGTTGTTACATCACAAGCTCAGCTGATTAATCAGGGAATGACCGTTACCGGCGGAACGACGAATCCTGGATTTAATTTATCGCTTGATCCTTGGAAATTCGGAGAATGGGATTATCAGTCCGGGGAAGTTAGTGTTACCGGAGAATATCGAAAAAATGGAGGTAATCCGGGTGGCTGGGGGCGTTTGAGAATAGCTCGTGGCCGCAACAGCCGCGTTGGTGGTTTTTTCCAGCAAGAATTTAAAGTTACCGAGAAAGAGCCAACACAGGCCACGGTTACTTTTGACTGGCAGGTACCTGGCTATCCCCGTACACCCCCTGATCGTTTGGAATTATTTGTTTTTTTGGATAAAGTTGAAGGTGAGCCAAAGCACGGCACAGAAATTTGGTCTTCTGGACTGATTACCAAAGGATTACTCTGGTCAGATACTAAAACCGTTACCATAGATGTCGCTGAGTTAGTGGCTGAACCAGGCATCTACTTTTTAAAGCTCGCTGTTTGGGCTGAGATAACTCAAACAGACAGAAATTGTGACATTGGCTTTGACAACACTTCAGTTTATTGGGAAAAGGTAGAATACAAATATCCTAATGACGGGCCGCCTATTCAGCCTACTTCTTCTTTTATCTCTTCTGATATATACCAATGGCAAAGTTTTCAAGAAAAAGCGATTAAGGGTGAAAAAACAGAGATCTTTTACCAACTTTCTGATGATGATGGTGTTACCTGGCAGTATTGGAATGGTTCGTTGTGGGCGTTAGCAGGTATTGCTGATTATAATACCGCGATTGATGTTAATGATAATCTTGTCTCTTTTCCCACTACTAATCAAAGAATAATGTTTAAAGCGTTTCTCTTTTCTGATGGCACTCAACAGGTGATGCTGGATAATGTGAGGATTAAATATTTGATTTCCGGTGAGGTAGGGTATTATATATTCGGTACTTTTGAATCTTCTGCTTTTGATATAAGCGTTGCAGAGCCTGTATATAATTATATTGACTGGACGGCTGATGAGCCTGCAGGGACACGCGTTGAATTCCAGCTGCGTACGGCAAGTACTGAAGCCGGACTGAGCAGCGCTACGTGGGTTGGATCAGACGGAACCGGCAGTAGTTTTTATACGAGCCAGGGTGAGTTGATCGAAACAGATCCGGGAGCAACTGGTACGGAGTGGGTACAGTATCGAGCGTATTTATATTCAGATGGATCTGACACCCCTATGTTAAGAGATATTACAATTGATTATGAAACGTAGCTCTACGCAAAAAGGTTTTACGCTTTTGGAGCTTGTTATTTATTTAACGCTTGTTGTTGGTATTCTGGTAACGGCAACTACCTTTGCATGGAATATTATAAATAGCAGAACCAAGGCATTTGCCATTCAGGAGGTGCAGCAAAATGGCCGATTTATAATGGATAAGTTCACCCAAACGGTACGCAGCGCGCAGGACATTACCGTACCAGTAACAGGGGCCTCAGGCGATACGCTGGAATTAGTGATGCGTGATGTTTCAAAGGATCCGATAATTTTTTCTTTATCAGGCGGTATACTGTCGATGTCTGCAGGTGGAGGTACAACGTATGATCTTCATTCGAGCGCTATTACTGTCTCAGCTCTGCAGTTTACTAATGTATCATCTGTTGATGATGCATCACGCAATGTTCAGGTGCAGGTCACGCTTGAACATAAAAATCCTGAAAATAGGAGTGAACGCGAGTTTTCGGAAACATTTAGAACAACTATTGAATTACGTGATCGATAAATACGATGCGAATTTATACTAACAATCAGCAGGGATATATAGCATTGATTGCCGTTGTGATCATCGTGGCAGCAACGCTTGCGATCAGTCTGAGTCTGAATGTGTTAAGCATTGGAGAAACGCAGTCAGGCCTTATAAAGCAACAGTCGGTCCAAACGTTTGGCATTGCGGATGCGTGCATGCAAGAAGCATATATACAGTTAGAGCGTGATAGCGGATATTCTGGTGCGAGTTTGAATATCGGCGGCGGCTCATGTACTATAATAGTTACAGACGTAGGAACAGATTTATTGGTTGTTGCGACGGGTACACTTCAGAATATTCAGAGGAAACTTGAAAGTCTGGTAACCGTGAATGATCACCATGTAACTGTCCACTATTGGAAAGAATTGACAGAATAATTACGTAGTATGTCCATATTTGGAAAAAATGCATTTGGGCTTGATATTTCAGATCGTTCAATTGAGGCGCTTGAACTCAAAAGACGATTTGGCAAACTTGTGGTATATGCATATGGCCGGATTCAGCTGGAGCGCGGTGTTGTTGAGAACGGACGTATTATAAAGAAAGGTGCATTCGTAGCCGCACTACAAAGTTTACTTGGTTCAACACATCCACGTCCGTTGAAAACAAAGAATGTCATACTCTCTATTCCTGAATCAAAAACATTTATCCATGTTTTTAAGATACCTGCGATCATCTCAAGTCAAAATATAAGTGAAGCAGTTCAGTTTGAAGCAGATGCTACGATCCCGATTTCATTTGAACAGGTGTACCATGATTATCAGATACTGACCGAAGATAAAGAATTTCAGGATGTATTGTACATCGCGAGCTTTAAGGAGATCATTGATGGGTACTGCGAGGCCGTACGTGCTTCTGGCTTGAATCCAGTTGCGATAGAACCTGAATCATTGGCATTGGCACGGGCATTGATTCGAAAAGAGGTGGCTGATGCCACACTCATCGTTGACGCTGGTGCGCGCACGACCACTATCACCGTCTATGACCGGCATGGGATACGTTATTCAGCAAGCACAAAAGCTGCCGGTGATGCGTTTACTGCCGCGGTTGCTAAGCAGCTTAATATTCCTGCTGACAAGGCTACCCAATTGCGCAAGGCAGTCGGTTTTGTGCAGATGCCTGCCAAAGATGAGGATCTCAAAGTAAGCGCAGCTCTGCAGGAGCCAATGAAAGAAATCACGGAAACAATAACACGAGCAATGTCTTTTTACAGTAAAAGGACAGGTATAGCAGTTGGGCGGATTATTACGTGCGGTGGTACTAGCCTAACCCCTGGCTTTGTAGAACAACTTCGCAGAGTATTGCAATTGCCCGTTGAAATTGGTAATCCACTCAATGAAATTCAGTATGAGAAGGACGCGCAGTTCAAAATAAAGAAACAAGTTCTGTATGCTACTGTTGTCGGGCTTGCACGCCGTGGTATAAGTGAAAAAACAGAGAGGAAGGATATTCATTTTCTTACCCATGAAAAGGAGCATAAGAAGTTTATTGCAAGCAAAGAGTTTAAAAAAGAGGAACCAGTCGTAGTAAAAGAGAAAAAGCAACTATCAATCCGTGGTCAGTTCGCGAATAAACGAGTTGTGGTATTGGTGGTAGTTTTTGTGGTCCTTATTTTGTTATTTATCACCGTTCTTGCTTTATCTGGTGGTGGAGAAGAACCACTCATTAAGTTTTATTCTACTGAGCATATAACGGATTATTAGTGCTTAGTTGATAGAAATGAAAAATGTGCTATAATGTATACAGTAATCAATTTGTATCATATAAAATATCTAAAAAGGAACACGCATATGAAACGTTTTACTAATAAGCACCGTGGATTTACGTTGCTTGAATTACTAGTAGTCATCGGTATTATTGGCATTCTGGCCGCAATCGTGATTGTGGCGATCAATCCAGGAAGGCAGTTTCAGCAGGCA
>CAZBNI010000011.1:0-13860 GCA_964493105.1 uncultured Gammaproteobacteria bacterium | reverse complement strand
TTTGAGATTTGGAAGTGGCTGTATTGTGTTGAAAACGCGAGTCTAACCGCAGTTCAGCAATCGCTCACGAACAGTAACATGCAAGAACGAATAGAATCGCACAATGGTTTTTATTTTCTAAAGGGGGGAGGGAGTATCGTTACACTGCGACAAAAGCGGTATCGACAGGCAGAACACAAATTTCACAAAGCCAAGAGGGTTATTAAGTTTTTGCGGTTTGTGCCATTTGTCCGGATGATCGGCATCTGCAATACTCTTGCGTACAATAACAGTAGGCGCGATGGTGATATTGATCTCTTTGTCGTGACTGCCCGTAATCGCGTATGGCAGAGCCGGTTTTGGGTAACTGGTTTTCTTCGTCTGTTTAAACTTCGGCCCAAGCCAGGTAAAACGCGGGACACTATTTGTCCAACTTTTTTTGTTGATGAGGATCATCTCGATCTGAAAGAATTTGCAATCAAGGATGATATCTATTTACCGTATTGGATCGTTCAGGTTGTGCCGGTCTATGACGAAGGTATGTATAAGAAGTTTATCGAGCAGAATGAGTGGATACGAAGCATACTGCCGCACGCGATATCAATCACGCCGACCAGTCGCCGGTTGGTCCCAAGCGTGCGTCGGTATAAAGCGTTTTTTGAATTGCAGACAGGATTGATTTCAGAAAAAACATTTCGAGACTATCAGCGGAGGATCATGCCAAGAGGACTTCGTGATAGTGCAAATAAAGGGAGCGGGGTTGTCGTCAATGACCACGTCCTGAAGTTTCATGATAATGACCGGCGCTCAGAATACTTAACGCAATGGCGAGATAAAGTCGCCGACATTTTATGAAAAAGGCCTTAGAAAAAATTGTTGAGTTTGGACTGTATCTCTATATTTTTTTATTGCCCCTGCAGACACGTTGGATTTGGCGTGAAGATTTTTTAAACGGACAGTATTGGGAGTATGGGAGCTTGAGTTTATACGCAACGGATGTTTTGTTTATACTCATTGTACTGGTAAGTCTTTTTGTGTTTCCAAAAATACGTGACTCACGTTGCTTAACTCGTATGTCGGTTATTATTGGAGCCTTTTTTCTGATTTCGTTTACATCGATTTTTTGGTCGGTCAATAATACAATATCCTGGTTTGCAACATCCAGATTATTGATGGGGATATTATTATTTTGGTTATTGGTGTGCAGCAAGTTGCAATGGGAGCGTATTAACACTGCCTTGGTAAGCGCAGGCGTGATCCAAGCAATTCTTGGGATTTATCAGTTCTTTACGCAGCATGTTGTTGCTAATAAGTATTTTGGGATGGCGGCACATAGCCCTGATGTATTGGGGGAGTCAGTCGTTGAAACTGTGGGAGGCAGATTTTTACGGGCGTATGGTTCATTTCCGCATCCAAATATCCTTGCTGGCTTCCTGGTTGTTTGTATGGTCATCATCATCGGCTATCTGTTTAAAGCGTATCGTAACCGGTCAAAAAATATTGTCGGTATTTTATTCGCAGTAACATCGTTTGTAATACTTTGCTATGGATTAATATTGACTTTTTCTCGTGCAGCGTGGATTGTACTGGTACTTGCACTCCTCATTCTTTTTATCGTGAGTTTGTGGCACCGTGATCAGTATCGTCTGCGAATCCTTGCTCCAGTCGTGCTTTGGATTGCGTTGATTGCTGCATTTAGCATTTATTTGCTGCCAGACCTTTGGCAAACACGATTGATGGGTGGGAGACTTGAGGAAAAATCGCGTGTTGAACGGATATCATTGTACAAAAGCGCGTTTCAAATTATTGGCGATGAGTGGCACCGTGGTGTTGGTATAGGAGCATATACACAGGCACTGTACAATCAAGATGATTCATATGATGTGTGGGAATATCAGCCAGTCCATAATATTTTTGTATTGGTGACGGCAGAGACAGGAGTGTTTGGTGGCCTTATGTTTATTTTTCTTGTTGTAGAATTTTTTCGCGCATCGTTTTGGAAGCATTGGCGCAGGCTTGTTACCACCAGCTGGTTTGCCGCATACAGCATTTCATTTATTGCCTTACTCATGATTGGGCTGTTTGATCATTACCTATGGAGCGTTGCAAGCGGAATTATGCTGTTTTGGTTAGTATTGGGTTTATGGGCTCGCAGATATTGGTATTTTTATGTGGATAAGTAACAAATACCAAGCTTGACATCAATTTCAGTATTATATACAATAAAAATTACAATTTAGCACTCATGAATAACGAGTGCTAATTTAACCCCAGAAAATCTTTAAGGTTAGCAAAAAATATTAATCAATAATTAAATAATAAAGTATGAAACTAAAACCATTGGGTGACAGAATCATCGTTCGTCCTGTGACGGAAGAAGAAGTCACAAAATCAGGTATTGTACTTCCTGATACCGTAGAAAAAGAGAAAAAGGAAGAAGGGGAAGTTATCGCAATTGGCGATGGCGAGAATATTATTAAGCTTGGCCTTAAAAAAGGAGACAAGGTGATTTTTGGTAAATATTCTGGCGAAGAAGTCACCATTGAAGACACAGAACATAAAGTACTCAAAGATGAAGACGTATTAGCTAAGGTAGAGTAATTATAAAAAGGAAGAAGGTTAAAAGTTGTAAGAAGAAGGTCGGGAAGAAAGAAAAATGATAAAAGTCTTAAAACCAATAGTCTTTTTCTAAACTTATTTCCTTAAACATTCAACTTATACCTTATTTCAAAATAATAAAGTATACATTATAAATTATTAATTAAATAAACTATGGCAAAACAAATTAAATTTGATGAAAAGGCGCGTCAGCTTATAAAGCGTGGCGTTGATCAGCTGGCAGAAGCAGTTAAGGTCACCCTCGGCCCAAAAGGACGCAATGTAGTTTTGGATAAGGGCTTTGGTGCGCCTACCATTACCAATGACGGTGTCACCATCGCAAAAGAAATTGAACTTGAAGATAAGTTTGAAAATGTTGGCGCGCAGGTTATACAAGAAGTTGCATCCAAAACCAATGATGCGGCAGGTGACGGGACTACGACAGCTACTTTATTAGCACAGAATATGGTTTCTGAAGGTTTTAAAAATGTTGCTGCGGGAGCGAATCCTATGGTTGTTAAGTGTGGCATTGAAAAAGGCGTCGAAGCTGTTGTAAAAGAGCTTAGGAGCAGTTCGAAGAATGTAAAGACAAACGAAGAAATCGCGCAAGTAGGTACAATTTCTTCGCAAGATCCAGAGGTTGGACAGCTCATTGCAGAGGCTTTAGAAAAAGTTGGTAAAGATGGCGTTGTGACGGTTGAAGAGTCACAGACATTTGGCCTTTCTAAGGAAATTGTAGAAGGCATGCAATTTGATAAAGGGTATGTGTCGCCGTACATGATTACCAATCCTGACCGGATGGAAGCAGAATACAAAGATGCTTCAATTCTTATTACGGATAAGAAAATTTCAGCTTTGAACGAAATCTTGCCTGTTCTTGAGAAATTAGCACAGGCCGGTAAAAAAGAACTGGTAATCATTGCTGATGAAGTAGAAGGTGAAGCGCTGGCTACTTTTGTAGTCAACAAAATCCGCGGTACGTTTAATGTGCTTGCTGTGAAAGCGCCGGGATTTGGCGATCGCAGAAAAGAAATGCTTGAGGATATTGCGATTTTGACCGGCGGTAAAGTTATTTCCGAAGATGTCGGTTTGAAGCTGGAAGCAACAGAAACAGACTCACTCGGACAAGCAGGGCGCGTTGTTGCGACAAAAGAAGATACCACAATTGTTGCTGGAAAAGGCGACGAACAAGCAATCAAGGATCGCGTGAATCAGATCAGACAGGAGATCAAAAATTCTGATTCAGATTTTGACAAAGAAAAATTACAAGAGCGCCTTGGAAAACTTGGCGGGGGCGTTGCCGTTATAAAAGCGGGCGCTGCGACTGAAACTGAGCTAAAAGAAAAGAAGCATCGTATCGAAGATGCATTGCATGCGACTCGCGCCGCTATCGAAGAAGGCATTGTTCCTGGCGGCGGCGTGGCATTAATCCGCACACTTCCCGCATTAGATGCTGTTGAAAATGAAGTGACTGGAGATGAGAAAATCGGTGTCGCGATTCTTCGCAGATCGCTGGAAGAGCCGGTTCGTCAGATTGCGGAAAATGCTGGCAAAGAAGGATCAGTTATTGTTGAGGAGATTAAAAAACGAGACGGTAACGAAGGTTATAATGCGGCTGATGATAAGTTTGAAGATCTCGTAAGTGCAGGTATTATTGATCCAACAAAAGTGACCCGAAGCGCATTACAGAATGCGGCTTCAGCCGCATCGATGCTCCTGACTACCGAGGCAGTCATTACAGATTTACCAACCAAGGATGATGATTCTGGTGGCGGAATGCCAGGTGGAATGCCGGGAGTGGGTGGAATGCCGGGAGTGGGAATGTAAAGACTATGAAGGAACGCCTGCGGTTTTCCTTCATCACATCTTCCACCTTTTTTGTATCGCTCACCGCAGGTAACCCTAGACCTCCGTTTCGCGATTCAAGACATATTAGGTCATTTGTACCTTTTATATAAAAACAGAGCCCCTTATTCAAATGAGGGGTTTTGTGATTCTTTAAAGTTGATAGTAATTCAGGGAAAGTTAGTTTTTATTTGTATTTTCTGACGCCCCCGCCATTTGGCGTGGCAGGCGCCAAGTACCAAAGAGTCCCGGGGTCTTTCACCCTTTGGCTTATTCACGGCATGTCGCCATGGCATGCACCCGTAGGGTGACAATGCGCGAGATACAAAAATCATACGAGGTTTTTAGATTGGCTTAATGAAGCCCCTCGTTCAAGGGCCCGAGAGACTCTTTCCCGTTCAGGGCCTGAGCCCTTCAGTACCGAAGGCAGAGACTTGAATGGCCGGACCTCGGCCATCCTAAATTTGTTGAGTGCTGCTAACTTTTTGAATCCTTAATGATGAATCAAGGGTTTTGTTGTACGGTTGTTTGTCAATACGAACGGTATCGTCTATACTTAAGACAAGATTTATTTATCAAGCATTCATGCCAGAGCAGACAGCACATGCAATTTCGTCATCTTCTACTTCGGAAATTGATGCGCTTATTGCAGGAAAAAGTCTTGGATTTTACTGGAAGGTAAGTAAATTTTTTATTTTACTGATGGTAGTGCTTGAGATTGCTAATGTGATTCTGGAGCTCTATCGGTACGGCAACTGGATTATTGAAATCGTATTATTTGCAATTTTGACCTTGTGGCTACTTAAACGGTACAGGGTTAAGATCGCAGTAGCGCTTTTCGCGAGTATCATGATCAGTATTGTCTCAGGACTTTTGCTCGCGATTTTTGATACAATATGGTATCGTGAACTATGGTACTTGTTGAATCTTGTACGAAAGCCGTGCATAATCAGCGTAGTAGGTATTGGGTCAACATTTATTTTTTATTTACTCTTTCAGAGTATTATTTTTAAACAAGAACGTAACAATCCGAAAGGAGGTGGCATCTATGGACGAACAAAAGAAAGAACAAAAGCCAGTTTCAACAAATAGTGACAGCAATCTCATGGGAGCATTGTCCTATGTATGGATTTTGAGCGTAGTAATGCTGATCATAAAAAAGGACGATGAGTTTGTTAAATTCCATGCAAAACAGGGGCTGGTCCTATTCATCGCTTCGTTTATTGGCGTTGTGCCAGTGATCGGGTGGGCAATCTGGCTTGTGGTTGTAGTGTTGGATATCGTGGGCTTTATCAAAGCGCTCTCTGGTGAAAAATATAAAGTGCCAATTGTCGGTGATATTGCGAATAAAATCAGCCTCTAAAAAGTACAATCAAAACAATTCTTTTTACATTGAGATACAAGAAGCTCGGCATTTTTAGAACCGAGCTTTTTGTGGTATAATGGTTGGACTTAAGAGGCGGATTTAATTTAAAAACAACATGAAAACAGCACGATCGAAAAAGCTTATCTTATGGTTTAATGAGCTTGGTATTAAAGATGTGCCATTAGTTGGTGGTAAGAATGCCAGTTTAGGTGAGATGTATCGTAATCTTACAAAAAAAGGTGTTAGTGTCCCAAATGGATACGCGATAACAGCAGCTGCCTATTTTTACATACTGGATAAGGCTAGGATTCGCGATGATGTAAAGCGCGTTCTAAAGGGTTTGAATACACATAACCTCCGAAATTTACAAGCACGAGGCCGTAGAGTACGTAATTTGATATTGAAGGCGAAATTTCCGGCTGATCTGGAAGAAAAAATTATTGCCAGTTATCGCAAACTGGAAAAGCAATACGGAAAAAATGTTGGTGTTGCCGTCCGGTCATCAGCAACTGCAGAAGATCTTCCTGATGCGTCCTTTGCAGGTCAGCAGGAAACCTATCTGAATATTCGGGGGGCTAAAGCGCTGATTGCAGCATGTCACAAATGTTTCGCCTCTTTGTTTACTGATCGGGCTATTTCGTATCGTGAGGACAAGCACTTTGATCATTTTTCAATCGGCCTTTCAATCGCGGTCGAGATAATGGTCCGGTCTGACAAGGCATCTTCGGGTGTCATGTTCTCGATTGATACGGAATCCGGCCACAAAGATATGGTACTTATTAATTCAGCGTATGGCCTTGGCGAGACTGTTGTGCAGGGCGCAGTTAGTCCTGATGAATATTATGTGCACAAGCCAACATTAAAAAAAGGATTCAATTCAATTGTTTCAAAAAGCCTTGGTACAAAACGGATCAAGATGGTATATGCGTCCGGCAGCAAGCCAACAAAAATTGTTTCTGTTTCAGTTAGAGAGCGACAGAAACACAGCATTTCGGATAAGGAAGTGCTCCAATTAGCTCGTTGGGCAACGATTATCGAAGATCATTATTCAAAAGAAGCGGGATATTTTAAGCCGATGGATATGGAATGGGCTAAGGATGGAGTGACCGGAAAAATGTTTATTGTACAGGCGCGTCCTGAGACCGTCATTTCCCAGAGAAATAAAAATGTTTTGGAAGAATACAGCCTGCCAAAAAAAGGTAAAATACTCGTAACTGGTTCGCCAGTTGGTCAAAAAATCGGTGTTGGCCGCGCAAATGTTATCAAAGACACGTCAGGGATATTTAAATTTAAAAAAGGCGATGTGCTGGTTACCCACATGACGGATCCTGATTGGGAGCCTATTATGAAAATCGCTTCCGCTATTGTGACTAATGAAGGCGGCAGAACTTCGCATGCCGCTATTGTTTCGCGTGAGCTTGGTATCCCAGCTATTGTCGGCTCTAAAGATGCGACGCGAAAGATTGAGAGTGGCAAGGATGTAACAGTTAGCTGTGCCGAAGGTGATGTTGGGTATGTGTATGCGGGAAGATTGCCGTTCAAAGTTAAACGGACGAATCTTTCCAAGATGGGCCGCCCTAAAAAAACTAAGGTGAAGTTAATTTTTGGAACTCCTGAAATGGCGTTTCAAACGGCCCAGTTGCCAAACGATGGCGTCGGACTTGCTCGGGAAGAGTTTATTATCAATTCTTACATTCAGATTCATCCGATGGCACTGGTGAATTTTAATAAGCTCAAAGATAAAAAAGCAAAAAAGAAAATTGCGGAACTAACCGTTGGATATAGTGACAAGAAGAAGTACTATATTGATAAGCTTTCGCAGGGGATTGCGACTATTGCCGCGGCGTTCTATCCCAAAGAGGTAATCGTACGGCTCGCTGATTTCCGGTCCAATGAATATGCGGAACTGATTGGTGGCAATGAATTTGAGCCTGAAGAACGCAACCCAATGATCGGATGGCGCGGTGCTTCACGATATTATGATCCTGATTACCGTCCGGCATTTGATCTGGAGTGCCAAGCGTTGGTGTATGCCCGCGATAAAATGGGCCTGACAAATATAAAAGTGATGATTCCATTTTGCCGTACCATTGAAGAAGGCAAGAAGGTGATTAAGGCTATGGCAGATAATGGCCTCAAACAGCACGTAAACGGGCTTGAAGTGTATGTTATGTGTGAGATTCCCTCCAACGTTGTATTGGCTGATCAGTTTTCAAAAATCATTGACGGTTTTTCTATCGGCTCAAATGATTTAACACAGTTAACACTTGGTCTTGATCGGGACGCAGGAACGCTTTCGCACGTCGGTAATGAGGACAATCTCGCGGTTAAAAGGTTTTTGCAGCAGGTTATTAAAACGGCAAAAAAGTACAAACGTGATATCGGCATCTGCGGCCAGGCACCATCGGATTTACCCGGGTATGCAGAATTTTTGACAAAAGAAGGAATTGACAGCATTTCCGTAACTCCTGATCGCGTTATTAAGACAACGTTGGATATCCTGAAGTTCGAAAAGCGAAAGAGTAAATAATAACTCTCCTATGGGGAGTAAAAGAGCAGTAACTAAGGCTAAGCGTATGACAAAGCAACTTCAAGATACGGATGTTGCGGTCCGTGTAAAACCGTCTGTTCAAATTTCTGTCGCAATAATGATGATCGCAGCTCTTGTTGCGGCTGCAGGTTTTATCGCACCTTTTTTACTAAGTACGGTTCGGGAGACTGCGGTTGAATCAGCAACAGTGACGGCGCCAACTCATTTTGAGATTGCCGAAGCGTACGCGCCAGCATGGTATCAGGACACGCATTCGGATGTGTGGTCAGATATGATTGTGGCGTTTAATTTTGATGGGGACTATATCGGAAATAACAATTGGAATAACCAGGCTTGTTGCGCACCTTTGGCGAATATCTATTATTATGTTTTGGAAACAGACACGCATTGGTTTATTCATTATCCCGTGTTCCATGCGAAAGATGATGGACCGTTACCATGTTGGACGGGAGATTGTCATGAAAATGACGCAGAAGGCGCACTTATAGTGGTGAAGAAGACAAGTAATCTCTACGGTGAACTGCAATATATAGAAACCCGGTTTCATAACGAGTTTAAAAAATATACTCCTGAAATGCTTGAAAGAGATAATGAGAGGCAAGTACGTTTATTTATCGAAGCGTCAGACCATGGCGTAAAGAATGACACATCTGTAACACAGTCTCTATATGGTAATTTTGTTGGCGAAGATGGATATATCTATCGCTATACTGGTACCGCAGAGCGGTCAGATTTTTTTAATGATGATGATCCGCTTAATCGTACAATTGGATATGCGCTCATGCCATATGAGGAGGAATTTTGGAATAATCGGGATAACTGCTGCGGATCTGGGCATATGTTTGATATCCCTTTTACGTACGATGGGGAGCGCTTTTCATTTGAGTATATGATCCCCAATTCGCTTGATGGGGATGATCACCAAGATGACAAGGCAAATCCTACATGGGCAATGGATGAGGATGGCGATACGCTGGCAAAAGGCGATTGGGGGATTGATCCGGCATGGACAATACACGAGCATTTTTCACCATCGGGAGATTATTCCCTTGATTATATATCAAATTTCTTTTTAGATTGTGATGATGGTACCCGACACGGACAGTGCAATACGACTACCAATGAATACTGTAACGCTGGCCAGCTATCACCGTGCCCGAATAATACTGGCTGCAACGTGGAGACGTTAACGTGTGAAGCAGGGTGCAGTGACGGCACGCCATCAGAAAGTTGCTCGGTTTCGATGCCTTGGTTCTGCTCAGCAATTGATTTGGAAGTACCTGATCCCCCAATGCCACGGATGGTCTGCGTTTATCGGACAGGCCAGGAAGGTGGCGAAAATGATGCGTGTGAAGTTGTAGCACTTGTCTCAGATCCAAAACCAGATTTTTATCAGTTGAATGTTGATGATTGGCGGCAAGGCCGTGATCCATTTATAACTGAAAAGGGTTATGGTCAGTTCTCAGGCCGGTACATGTGTGATCCTGACCACGCTGGAGGTGAATGCGCGCGTGATTGTTGGAATATAATCGGTACGAATAGTAATAATGAAGGCGATAATGATGGTCTGGATAATGTGTTTTGTTTGGCTGGTGCCGGATGTTCGCCTGTTTCATTTTCCGGATGCCCGTCGGAAAGCCCTGCGTGTATCACGAGTGCTATGAATTCTTTAGCTGATGTGTATCACAAGGTAGTTTATTATCACTGGGTTGCAGATGAAGGCGGCACACGCCGGAGAGACTGCAGCGATGATAATGGAGATCAGTCATATGCGATCGGTTTAGGTTTTGCTACCAACATGTGCGCAGCGCCACGCTGTATACCACCAACGCCTGATGATCTGTATGATGGTTTTTGGCGTTTGGGTGGTCTTGTCGTGCTTGAATCAGATATGGTACCAACACCGCGTAACGCAACTTATATTTTAGACGAGCAGTGCTTGTCCTGCGGCTGTCCAAGCACTACCCCGTATTGCGACACGGTTAATGGTGATTGCGAAGCCCGCTGTTCTGACGGCACTCTTTTTGGCGAGTGTAATAACAATAATCAATACTGCAATGCAGGCGAGTTACTCTCGTACCAGTGTGGATTATGTGGTATTGGTTGTCCTAGCGGCTATTCGTGTTCAGGTGGCGAATGTTGCAGGAAAATAGGAGGCCAGTGGAAATGTGTTTTGCCGTATATATACGCTGATTCAGAAGCAGATGCCGCAACAGCCTATTAAATAAAAATGACTAAAGCCCCCTCGCCAGAGGGGGCTTTTAGAGTTGCTTTTTTAAAGACATTAAGAAGCAAAAACGTGAGTAATTAGCCCACGAAAAAAAGAGGACAGCGGTATGAACACTGTCCTTTTGAAACTTGAAACTTCACAAGTACCCTGCCGCTTAACAATTTAAGAGCTGTAGTCCCTAACGTCACAAGACGTTAATCGCGATAACACACGATTGTGAGGAAGACTAAGTCTTTAGTTGGTAAGTTCATACTGGTTACTACGAGGATACTTGCCCGCGCATGACAAGGTAGGCCATTGAATCATTGTCCATTTCACAAAGTGAAATCGTTGGATGGGTAACACTTTGTGAAGCGCGAATCGCCGTTTGCAAACTGATATCTGCTATTGTTACGACGAGAGCGCTTTCAGGCTCTCTCTCATGAGAATGAAGATCATTCGTTATGAGAGTTTGAATTGTCATGCACGGAGAAGTTATCAGACCTAAGATACACAGTGTATCAATGAGCATCTTTACTCCTCCATAGTTTGCATGATACGCACATCTTAACAAATTTTTTGTTTCTGTCAAGAGCTAGCCTATTTTAGACTGTTGATAGAATGTTGATTATATTGCACTTTCGGATTAAAAGTATTATGATATACTGACTTTGGGCGTTTTTTAATTGCTTTTTTGGAGAGGTCGCCCCGCTTTCGCTAAAGCTTCAGCGGGGCAAGCATAGTGGTTTCAGTATAGTTTGGAGGCGTGCCGGAGTCCCCGTCATCCCATTATTTGATAGGACAGGTTCGACGGGGCAAGGGTTGAACGGTATTTAGTAAATTGAGTAAAGATAGCGAGCAGAACGGAGAGGTCGCATAGTGGCCTAGTGCGCTTGCTTGGAAAGCAAGTAGGGGTGAATAGCCCCTCGCGAGTTCGAATCTCGCCCTCTCCGTTCTGCCTTTGGTGAGAATCTCGCCTCCGCTTTGTACGGGTCTTAGAAGGCAAGTGTACCTTAACTGGTACCGTGGCTTGAATTTCGCTCCCACCGCCATAAAATAAAGTAACGTAGAAATCCGTTTGTATAAAAAAGGAAATTTAACCATGTAACCCAATAGACTATTTTTTAAAATAAGGTATTATAGATGATTTCAAACAAAAAATTTAAAAATTTTAACAAAGAATTTGAAGTAGTATCATTATTTATAATTGCTAAGGGTAAAATTTTACTTTTAAAAAGGCATGTTAACAAACCTTAAGCGGGTTTATGGTGACCACCGGCCGGAAAAGTTGACAAGGGCGAGTCTTTACAACGGTCGATACTTAGAGAGACATACGAAGAAACGGGCATCAAAATAAAATAAAATGAGTTAGAGCATTTTAAAAAAGAATATTTTGTTAGGCGTGAAGATACGGATTTTATTTTCCATGTATTCGCAGTGTATCGTGATGATTTAACAAACGTAAATGTAAATAGCACTGAACATATTGAGTATGGGTGGTTTGATACGCAAGAAGCATTAAAAATGGACTTAGTAGAGGATGAATATATTCCATTAAAAGATTATTTTGACTTAAAGTAAAAGCATGAGTGATCAAGGTAAATACATCCGAAAAGTACAGACCTCCGTGAACAATTTTTTGTATCACGGTGATGAGTATCTAATGGTACATCGCCGGCCTGATGCGCGGGTGGATGCTGATCGTTTGAATTCGATTGGCGGCCGGGTTGATCCTGGTGAGAATTTTTTGGACGCAGTTGTTCGAGAGACAAAAGAGGAAACTGGTTATGTAATTGATCCGTCGTCAGTCCAGTTATCCGGCATTGTCAAACTCGAAGGTGGGTATCAAGAGGATTGGATAATGATTTTTTTCAAAACTCCTGTTGACTCCAAAAAAACTCCGATCGGCACTACAACGCGAGAAGGGGAGCTCATGTGGATTCACAAGGACAAGGTTTTGGACAGCGATTTTGAGCTTGTTGATGATTTTAACTACTGCTTCAAAGATATTGTCGTCGGAGATTCAGTCTTCTTTTTGACTGCTAAGCTGGATGGTGAACAGAAAGTACGGGATATAAGTATGTCAAAATTACCAAAATAAACGTGGATAATCACGAGCGACAATTAGTCCAACAATTTATCCAGGATTCGTCTGCGGTAGGACTACTTTACACAGAGCAGCTCAGTACGATTACGCGTTCGGTTGCGAAGATTCCATGGGGAAAAGGGCGAAGCATTCGGGAAGTATTAGGGGATAAAAAGGTTGGGACGTGTACGGGAAAGCATTTAGTTCTGCAGGCGTGCTATCAGGAGCTGGGTATCGCATTTCGTTCAGTGGTCTGTGTATTCATGTGGAAAGATCAGACAATTCAATTTCCGGATCATATTAGGTCAATTCTTAATGAAGGGGCGTGGGGACATGGACATAATTTTGTGCAAGTAAAAAACGAACAGGGCGAGTTTGTCGACGTTGATGTGACGTTTGATTCTCAGTTGCAGCAGCATGGATTTCGGGTTTTTCCGGTGGACTGGAACGGGAGTAAATCAATGCCAATAGCTTTTGATCCGATTATCAAGCGATGGGATAATGCAGATATGCCTTTATTAAAAAAACAACTGATTGATTCATTGGATAAGGCTACCCGTGACCGACGAGAACGATTTTTAAATGCGCTTATCGAATGGGTAGATTTATTGCATACAAAATGAAGAATATTGAACTCAAGGTTAAGCTTGATTCTTTTACACCGATATCCCGTTTATTTCGAAATGTAAAAGTCAAGAAGCATGGAGTGCTACGGCAGGTAGATACATATTATAAATGTCAGAACGGACGATTAAAATTTCGTGAGATCAATAATAAAAAGTTTGAACTAATTTGGTATTCCAGACCGGATACCACAGCATCAAAACTTTCTGACTATACAATATCGTTGATTCCGAAGAAACAAGTCGCTGCCATGAAAAAAATACTGAAAACCAGTTTTGGCGAGCTGGTGACTGTGAAAAAAGTCAGGCAGCTCTGGACGTACAAACATACGCGTATTCACCTTGATAAAGTAGAAAGGCTTGGAAACTATTTAGAACTTGAGACAGTGATACAAAAACAAAGCCTAGAGCATGCCCAGAAAGAACATCGTGAGGTAATAGATCTATTACATTTGGTACAGTATACAAAACACCGCAGCTCATATAGCGATATGTTGCTGCGAAAACGTACATAAGCTACAATAATTAGTATATAAACATTAAGATACTACATAAATAAATTATGGATTTTAAGGAAATAGAAGAGCGTGTAATACAGAATGC
>CAZBNI010000010.1:0-13968 GCA_964493105.1 uncultured Gammaproteobacteria bacterium | reverse complement strand
TTTCTTTTCATCAATCTCGTGGATTTTGGTTTTTAATTTATCCTCAACATCATCCGGGCTTATCTGTATCTTTGATTTTGAACCGGATGACTGCTGAATCAGCTCCTCCACGTCCTTTTCTTTTTTGCTGACAATTGTATCATTCATGGTTCACAGTATACCAAATTTATACAGCCCCGTAAATAAAAAATGCTCCCATAGAATTACGAGGCATGGTTGATAGCCCATTCGCACAAAACTACTATTACCGCGATTGTAAAAACTTCTTCACCTTTGCGAGAACTACTTGCTCTGCCTGTGGTAATTCCTTTTTGCGGATATGAAATTTTGTAAAGTTCCTGGTTCCCGCTGGCTTAAATTCTTTAAATAACATAAAACCATCAATTGATTTTACCGTATTACAAATTACCCAGATCTCGTTGTTTGAATCTTCATATAGTAGCACAATCACTTCCGCATTTGTGGTGTTCACAATAAGCTCATCGACAACACCTTCTAAATCATCCTCGAGTGCGCCGGACTTTAAAAAATCTTGCCGGTTCAGCAGTGACCAAACAATACGCCCGCCCATTTCTGTTTTCAGACGTGCTAACGCCCGACCCCATAATTTTAATGTTTTGATTGATTTGGTTCGATATAAATGACGAATAATATCGTCTCGTCGCGCTCCATTTTCAACCAAATGGCTACTGACCGCCAACGAACGGGGCGTCACGGTCGTGCTTTGAAAACTCCTTGTCTTTGAAATTATTCCCGTGAGAAGGCTTGTCGCAATATACTCGTCCATGACCGCCTCTTTTTCTTCCCTGATTAGTTCAAAAATAATTTCTGATGTCGAGGTTGCTACCAGATCGACCACATTGATCTCGCCAAAGTATTCATTTGCCGGGTTATGGTCAATATTAATAATCGGGGTGTTATAAAAAAATTCAGTATTATTATCATATAAAGCACCAAGGGCCTCCAAATCCGAAGCGTCAATAACTATAATCAAATCATACTCATAGGTTGACACTGACGTTGTAACGTCCCTACCCTCGAAAAATCCGCCCTTTGGTGTAATGTAAACATTCAATTTATCATTATCGCTGATGTCATAGCTAAGTTCCTGCACTTTTGTTCGTGATAAATCAAGCGTAATTATAAACTTTCGTAGCGCCGTCAGTTCCGAGTGTATCTCTTTACTTTTTGGCAGAAACTGATGTGAGGGTGGAAGGCTAAACTCGTTGCATACAACCTTTGCCCTTTTACCCATTTTTTCCATAGCCAAAAACAAACCTAGGCCAGACGCAACAGCGTCTGTTGATGGATTCTTTGGTAATACAATAACTGCATTGCTACTTTTTTCAATCTGATCAATTGTTTGTTGAATAGTACTGCGTTCCATAATATTTTTTGCCCCCTCCTGAAAAAACATTGAATAAATTAGTATACTGTACCAATACAATAGTGTCAAGTTTGGCGCTAATCAAAAAATATCGTACAATACAACTATGAGAATTGTAACAAAATCAGAAGCTGAAACAAAAAAATTCGGGCTAACATTAGCAAAAAATATGCATGGAGGAAATATTTTTGGGCTTATTGGTAATCTTGGTACTGGAAAAACCTGCTTTACTAAAGGCTTTGCTAAAGGCCTCGGCCTACAATCACCAATTACCAGCCCTACTTTTATTTTGTTGAAAAATTACGCAGTAAAAAAAACATTCATCAAAAACCTCTGCCATGTTGATGCCTATCGCCTAAAGACAATTCAAGATGTCCTCGACATTGGTCTCCTTGAATATCTCGAACAAAAGGATACCATCACCATTATTGAATGGGCCGATAAACTCTTACCATTACTCACCCAGTTTCGTGCGACTTTTCTCACTTTCTCCTTAGTCGATACGACAACAAGAACAATTACAATCACTAAAAAACCTCCCAAAAAAATATTAGGAAGTAGAACACAAGGCCTTCTCGCCGCTTATTCTTCCTAAGTGATCGGCACCGCCTTTTTAAGCGGTTCTTTAATAACTTTTTCTGATAAAATCGAATCGACAACAACCATTTTTTCTTCTGTAATCATGATCACTTGTTCTCTGCTAATAATAAGTTCTCGCTGTACAATCTCCCGAAGCAACGTACCGCTTCGAACATAATAACGTAAAATTGTCTGCGAACTCGGATCAAATTCAAAGTCCGATATTTTTCCAAGATACTCGCCTGAATTTGTATAAACCGGAAGGTTGATTAATTTATTTTTTCGAAGCGTCATTTGATATTACTTCAACTTCACTCTTTTTTTTACTAAAATCCCATTTAAAAACAACATACTGCTGCGCAACCATGAAAAGGGTTGAAACAAGCCAATACAGCGTTAAGCCGGCGGGGAACTGTATGCCAAAAAATACAGTAATGATTGGCATAAAGTAGAGCATTTGCTTATTCATGCCTGCCGCCATACCTTCATCTTTTGCTCCAGGCACTTTTGGCGGTTTCTTTGACATAACCATCTTCGACTGCCAAAACTGTGCTGCCCCAGCTAAAATTGCGAAAAGATAATTACCCTTCTGAGAAAGATCAAAAATTCCTAAAAACATTGGATTAATTGCTTTCTCGGCAAAGATATTCCTGAGCGGTTCGTAGAGGTGTTCGAGCTGCTCGGCAACAAGTATATGTGTTGTTGGGTCTGTTTGAGCGACTGCAAAAAATACTCTGTACAATGCAATTAATATTGGCAATTGCAACAACAGAGGCAAGCAGGAAGAAAATGGATTTACCTTATTCTCTTTGTAAAACTTCATGATCTGGCGACCAAGCTCTTCTTTGTTATTTTTGTATTTTTCCTGGATAACCTTCAGCTTTGGCTGTGTTTCACTTAATGTTTTCTGAGACCTTATTGAGGAACGAGAGGGGATATACAATAATAACTTGATAATAATCGTAAGAATAATAATTGACACCCCTAAGCTTGGAAGATACTTATAAATAAAAACTAGCCCGTTGAAAAGTGGCTCAAACAATAATGTGTAATAAAGCTCTATCATAGTATTATTTTTTTATTACTGGGTCATAGCCACCCCGATTGAATGGATTACACCGAACTACCCTTTTTGTGCCCATCCACATTCCACTAATAATCCCATGCTTTCTAATTGCTTCATGGGAATATTCAGAACAGGTAGGGTAAAACCGGCAATATCCATACGGAAACCGATGTGACAAAAATCCGTGATCAGGTGAAAATGTTCGCTGATACAGTCGAATAATTGTTAATATTAATTTTGTTATACTTTTTGACATAACTATTTGCGTACTACCCCGGCCTGTCGAAGTAATAAGGTAAGTGTTTTGGCAATATTCCCGTACTGCCTTCCAACGATGGCTGGTCGTACTAGTACGCCGATATCATATCCTTCGATGATCGAGTCGGATAACTCCCTTACTATTGCCCTTAACTGGCGCTTGATGCGGTTTCGTACAGTTGCGTGTTTTGATGCTTTTGTACTAATACTGAACCCAAATCGCGTATACTCGCGCTCCGTTCGCACTACTTTTAAAACGATAATCGGGGAACGAACCAACCGACCCCTTGTATGTAATCGCTTCCAATCAGAAGCTGATGTTATTCGTCGATTCGGTTCTAACATGCTCTATCGGGACAACACCTTTCTTCCTTTTTTTCGGCGACGCGCTAAAATACGGCGGCCCCCTTTGGTATTCGAGCGCTTTCGGAAGCCGTGTACTCGCTTCTTTTGTCTTGTTTTTGGTTGATACGTTCTTTTTGGCATACTGCGTTCTATTTATGTATACAACAGTATACCAACAAATCAAAGGCAACGTCAATGCAAATATATTATCCTCATTGTATCAACAGTTTATACACATTACACCTTTCATGAACTATTTTTTATTGAGCCCTATTGTGTTACTATAAATATTACCTGAAATTTTTTCTTCCTACAGTCATGGATAACAAACAACTTTGGCGCGCAGCACTTGGCGAATTAGAACTATCGCTTAGTAGGGCAAATTTTACAACGTGGTTCAAGAACACGTTTGTTTCTTCATATAAGAACGGTACTGTAACCGTTGGTGTTCCAAACACATTTACTAAAACCTGGCTTGAAAATAAATATCACAAACAAATTCTGCAAGCACTTCGGAATGCAACCAACAGTCAGGTTCAAACTGCGCTCTATAAGGTTGAATCCTACAAAAAAACAACCACTCCAGAAAAACGCCCGCAAGAAGCAACCGCCCCGCCAACACAAGAACTACCAACAAAGGCTGCGGCGGCCGAACCAGAAAATGGTTTCGGGCTTAATGCGCGTTATAAATTTGAAACATTTGTCGTTGGCAAGGGCAATGAACTCGCCCATGCAGCCTGTTTGGCTGTTGCGCAGCGCCCGGGCGAGGTTTATAATCCGCTTTTTCTATACGGTGGCGCCGGGCTGGGAAAAACCCACCTGCTGCAAGCAATTGCGCATGAAATTTTAACTAAACAGCCCTCCAAAAAGGCTGTTTACGTCACGTGTGAAAAATTCACCAATGAATTTATTCAATCAATTAGCAAAGGTAATATTGATAAATTCAAAAATTTTTATCGGACCGTCAATTTCCTACTTATTGATGATATCCAATTCCTCGCCGGCAAAGAAGGGACTCAAGAAGAATTCTTTCATACTTTTAATGCGCTCCATCAGATGAATAAACAAATCGTTTTAAGTTCTGATCGTCCGCCCAAGGCAATTCCTGCCCTTGAAAATAGACTTATTTCAAGATTCGAATGGGGCATGATCGCTGATATTGCCCAGCCTGACTTTGAAACAAGAGTGGCAATATTAAACGCTAAGTGTAAAGAAAAAAACCTTTCATTATCACACGATTTAATCGTTACAGTGGCCAACACGGTCCAAAGCAATGTGCGCGAGTTAGAAGGGGCCCTTAATAGAATCACCGCGTTTCATGAACTCAACAACACCACCCCCACAATTGAATCGGTAAAAGGCGTCCTTTCAAGCATGTCGCGACATCAGAAGCGCGATGGCGCGATTACCGTCAAACAAATCGTTAATACTGTTGCCGCTTTCTTTGATATTACAATAGATAATTTAACCGGAAGCAGCCGAAAGAAAGAACTTGTTGTGCCGCGCCAAATCGCTATGTATTTATTGCGTGAAGAAGCAAAATGTTCATATCCTGCCATAGGCCAGGAACTTGGTGGGCGAGATCATACAACCGCGATGCACGCGTATGAAAAAATTAAAAAAGCATCAAAGGAGGATCATAAAATCCAACAAGATATAAATTTAATTCAGCAACGTCTGTATAATAAGTAGATAGGTTGTGAATAGATCCCGGTGTGCCTATTGTATAAATGTGGATATAAAAAATCAGCAACGCCAACAAAAAAATTATCCAAACATTTTAAGAAACTTTTCCACTTTTTACCCCACCAACTCCACACCAAACCCACAACTTATTCAGACCACTACAATTAAAACACTTCTCTTTAATGCCCAAATTTCATATCTAAAAGCTATTCATAAATTACTATACACATTTCCACATTACTTATTACTAATATTATTTTATTAAATAAATATATTATTAATTATAAGATAAATGCATATGAAATTGACTTGTACACAAGAAAATTTATCGCACGGTCTTCAACTTGTAAGCCATATTGCGAGTAAAAATGTTTCATTACCAATTCTTAATAATGTTCTACTTAAAGCTGAAAAGGGAATTCTTTCATTACTTACAACAAACCTTGAAATAGGAGTTATTTGTTCAGTGCGTGGTAAAATTGAAAAAGAGGGATCTTTCACCGTACAAGCAAAAACCCTTAATGATTATATTAATCTCCTTCCAAAAGAGAATGTTGAGTTGGGAGTGTACGATGGCAACTTAAGAATTGAATGTAAAAATGCAAAAACCGTCATGAAGGGGCTTGATTCATCGGAATTTCCATTAATCCCCGAAGTTGACGCAATATTTTCTTATGAAATTAAAACACTTAAGCTAAAAGAAGCACTAACGGCGGTTGGTTTTGCCGTTGCATATGACGAAACACGGCCGGAAATAAGCGGTGTATATTTCAGCTTTAAAAACGACGAATTAACGGTAGTGGCAACAGACAGCTATCGTTTGGCAGAGAAAAAAATATCTCTTGAAAAAAAAGGTGAAGCTCACCACGTCATTGTTCCAGCGAGAACTATTCAGGAATTAATAAGAATATTAGGAGAGGAGCCGGGCATAATCACCATACAGAGCAATGAGAATCAAATAGTATTTACGTTTAATGAGGTTAAGCTTACCTCTCGGGTAATTGAGGGCCAATATCCAGACTACCGTCAGATTATTCCCGAAGAACACAGGACAAAAGCGACCGTACATACTAATGAATTAATCAATACGGTAAAACGGGCGAGTCTATTTTGTAAACCTGGCGGCAACGATATTAAACTTACTTTTAATACACAAGAGGGCGTAATCGATGTTACTGCGGTGAATCTTCAAGTTGGTGAAAGCGAGGCACGACAAGAGGCAAGTATTGAAGGAGAGGATAATAGCATAATCTTTAACTACCGATTTTTACTCGACGGTTTACAAAATATTAATAGTCCAGAGTGTATTTTAGAAACAACGACAAATACAAACCCAGGACTTCTCAAACCAGCAGGACAAGAGGGCGGCTATGTTTATATTATTATGCCGATCAAACAGTAAAGAAAAGTTGATATTAAAAAAGGAACGGGATTAAAAAGCTCGCTCTTTTTTGTATTTGGTTAATAGGAGGTATTTGTATTTGAGTTTGTTGAGGTGTTGGTATTTGTAGAAGAGCTTTTTGGTAAATAGTTGATTGTAATTTTTGCTGAAGCTGAGTTTTCAACATCGTCGTACACAATAGCCTTGATGTCATGAAAACCACTTTTTAATGTATTGGGTATGGTATAGGATAATGTGTAAGGTTTTTTTGCAACGGTTTTGATTTTTTCATCGCCTAAGAAAAACACCACCTCTTTAACGGTACGGGGAGGTTGTGCCATAATATCAACCTTTATTGTAATTTTGGACGATGAAATAGTGGCGCCTTTTTTTGGGCTTGTAATAGTGACGGACGGCTGGTTTTTTTCTGAACGGAGGTCGCAATCACCCTCAACAGGAATTTTTTCAACATAATTATTTTCTTCCGCCCATTTTTTTACTGGCGCTTCCCATGTAGCGTATTGGGGATCGAGCGAAGGATCGGCAGGAACAGAACCGCGTGGATCATTTTTGTCAACATAATGTAAGATTGTGTGCACGATTCGATACGTTTGTTCCTCAATAAATTCCTTGGGGTATGTACTAATGCATGACGAGGGAATAACGTCACCAGTCACTGAGTCTACAAAGTACTGTGTTCCTCCGTCAATACCGCCTTTGAGGATCGGTTTTTCAGCGTCGTTGGGCCTAGGTGATTTAAAAGGCTCGACCGGCCCGCCAACAGAACGCTCCATAAATTCATGCCAAATCGGGGCAGCAACTACAGAACCGGCAGCTCCCCGCCGCATTTCCGAATTGTCGTTATTCCCAACCCATACGCCGGTTGCGTATGAGGGGGTAAATCCTATGGTCCATGCGTCGCGGTAGTCGTTCGTCGTTCCTGTTTTTGCGGCAACGGGCCTGCTTGATAACGTGAGTGCACCGCCTCTACCAAATATATATGCCCGCGCACCATCATCAGATAAAACATTATTCAACGTACGTATAGCTTCGACATCCAACACTTGTTCTTCGCGCTCTTCAAACTCCTCTAAGATCTTACCGTTGTTATCCTCGACGCTTAAGATCGCGCTGACTGGATGGCGAGCTCCTTCCCGAGCAAGAGTTGCAAAGGCGGCGGTGTGTTCGAGTAGCGTTACTTCTCCACCCCCAAGAACCAAAGAAAGACCAAAACGACTTCGATCGGAAAGAGTTGTATATCCTAAGGCTTCTGCAGTATTAAGAACAGAGTCAATACCCGCGAGATACAACGTTTTTACGGCAGGGATATTTAATGAGCCCGCAAGCGCAGAACGCATTGATACGGGACCGCGCTCGCCTAAATCATAGTTTTTTGGCGCGTAATCCTTAACGTCGGTTTTAAAGGTTGTATTAAGGTCAAAGAGAATCGTATCTGGAGTATAACCCTGCATAAAAGCAGTAAGATAAACGATAGGTTTGAATGAAGAGCCTGGTTGCCGCGGGCGAAGCGCCACGTTTACATTTCCGTCTATTTCCTCATTAAAGTAATCCCGAGAACCAACCATGGTAAGTATTTGACCAGTTTTTGTATCGAGATTTACTAAGGCTGCATTGGACGCATTATAGTTAGTTTCGTTTTTTTCGGCATATTTTTGGATGACCTCTTCGGCGATTCGCTGTTTATCAATATTGAGCGTGGTGACAACCTTGAGACCACCTTGCTCTAACACCTTTTCCCCATACCGCTCGCTCAGTTGTTCACGTACATAGATGACAAAATGTGGCGCCTCGATGTTTTCACGTTTTGGATTGAGCCGTATTAATATATTATCCTGCTTCGCTTCACTTGCCTCTGCTTCAGTAATAAATTCGAGTTCAACCATTTCATTCAGTACTGTGTGTAATCTATTTGAGAGCTCGTCGGTATGGCTACCGTAAGGCGAATAGTATGTAGGTAATTGTGGCAATGCCGCTAAAAAAGCCGATTCAGAGAGCGATAGATCTTTTGCTGATTTACCCAGGAAACTTTGGGCCGCAGCCTCGACTCCGTATGCTGTGGAGCCGTAAGGAATTTCATTGAGGTAGAGCTGCAAAATTTGATCTTTGCTAAATTTACTTTCTAATTGGTATGAAAGCACTAACTCTTTAATTTTTCTTGTGTACGACCGTTCAGAGGTCAGAATAGAGTTTTTTACAAATTGTTGAGTGATTGTTGATCCGCCACGCTGAGGACAAAGACCGCCGAGGTTACCAAAAATTTCATGACAAACAGCTTTTGCAATACCTGGCAGGTCATATCCATGGTGGCTATAAAAATCTTGGTCTTCGATAGCAACGGTGGCTTGTCGCATATGCTCAGGAATTTCTTCAAGCTGCACCAATGTTCTTTTTTCGGGCCCATGTATTTCATATAAAAGTGTGTTGCCGTCACGTGCATAAATTTTTGTGCTCTGCGCGATTGTACGTTCCATAATTTTATTTGGATCCGGAAGGTTTCTGGAATACCACGCAAAGACGCTGATGCCTGCAATAACCCCAACAACAAAAAGAGCGGCGCAAGTAAGAAGTGCGCGTAGTGCGTAACGTTTCAAGCGCTCTTTTTTTGTCCCAGGCTTTTTCCGCTTATTGGTGGAGCTGCGACTGTTCTTTTTTTTCTCACGTAAAGAATGGATGGCCCGTGCGCCAATTTTTCTTATTTTAAATTGAGGTTCATTCAGTTGGGGAATTGGCATTGGTCTAATATAGTTCTATTGATTTTTAGTAAGTAGCGCTGAACCGATGACGCCGGCATTATAGCCAAGCGAGGAGGTGACAATAAGCGTTTTTCTTAAGTGACGATAGCAGAGCATCTTTTTTACTTCTTTTATGGCGGGTCGTATGAGACTTGGTACGCATGCTAGGCCGCCGCCAAGAACTATAATTTCGGGACTATATGAAAGCATAGCATTGTTAAGGCCAATAGCAAGCCATTGAGACATCTCGCGAATAAGTGCTCGCGCAGTTCGATTTCCTTTATTTGCCGCGGCAACGATTTCGTAGGATGTTTTAGTTAAGCCTGTTTTTTTTCGGAAATTCTTTACCAAAGACGGACCCGATACTAGATTTTCAAAAGAGTATTTTTTATTAATAATTGTATGTCCTAGTTCAGTTGCGTCTTGCCCTCCCCTGAAGAGTTGTTTATTTATCACCAACCCCATGCCGATACCGGTTCCGATCGTAATACTCATGACAGCGTTATATTTTTTACCTTTTCCAACGCTTGCTTCTGCCAGCGAAATACAGTTAGCATCATTATCAATCATTGTCGGAACCCGAAATCTCTTTAGAATGATCGATTTAAGGGGTACATTATTCCAACTTTTGGGTAGATTCACGCTTCCCGCGGCAACTCCAGTGGAAGAATTCACATGTCCGGTAATACCGACCCCAATCGCACGAACCTCCTTTGAGTATATTGCTGAAATTGCCGCGAGAATGCTTTGTTGAGCAGCACGGCCGTTTGATTGGTCAATTAAAAACTGCTCGTTTTTCACGAGCCGGTTCTTAGGCGTCACAAGGCCTACTTGGATTTTTGTTCCACCAACGTCAGCACCAAGGGTATATTTTTTCATAATGGCAATGTGTGCTAGTAGCCTTTATAGTATAGCAAAAATACGCTATAATTAAAAAGGTTATTAAGTTGATATTATGACACAAAAAGAAAAAATTGATGAATTATTTGGCCGCGGTGTTGCGGGCGTTGTGGTAAAGAAGCATTTACACGATCGAATACAATCCGGACACAAATTGCGCGTAAAGCTTGGCGTCGATCCAACGGCAGCTAAACTACATCTTGGCCATACAGTCGTCTTACGGAAACTCAAACAGTTTCAAAACCTTGGCCATATAGTCATTTTTCTGGTTGGCGATTTCACAGCCCGAATTGGAGATCCATCGGATAAATTATCTGCCCGTAAGCCATTAACTGAGGAGGAAATTAAAAAAAACGTAAGAAATTATAGACAGCAAGTAGGTAAGGTATTGGACATGGATAAAGCTGAATTTCGGTATAATTCTGAGTGGCATAACAATATGGATTTTGCGGAACTATTTCAGTTGACAAGTTTGTTTACGGTTAATCAAATGCTTGAGCGCGATATGTTTCAGGAGCGAATGAAAAAAAAGAAACCGCTCTGGGTTCATGAAATGCTTTATCCAATATTACAGGGATATGACTCAGTAGCACTGCAGGCCGATGTAGAGCTTGGTGGCACTGATCAAACGTTTAATGTGCTTGCTGCACGCACTATTCAGCCGTATTATCACCAGTGGCCGCAGGATATAATGACGGTTGAGCTTATCGAAGGAACCGATGGCAAAGAAAAAATGAGTATGAGTCTGGATAATTCAATTGACCTCACCGATTCAGCGGAAGAAATGTTTGGCAAGGTGATGTCAATTCCTGATTCTCTCATTATTAAGTATTTTACTTTACTGACAGATGTTCCTTTAGCGGAGGTTAAAGCGTTTGAGGAGGGTATGCAAAAAGGAGATAACCCGCGTGATTATAAGGCGCAACTGGGCAAAGAAATTGTAACAATGTACCACAGTAAAAAAGCGGCAATAGAAGCGGAAAAAGTATTTGAGAGGACGTTTAAGGAGAAAAAAATACCAGAAAAGATTCCAACCTACACGTTAAAAAAAGCCGGTTCATTTGGCATTGTTGATATTGTAATGGAAACAAAGCTCGCTCCGTCAAAGAGCGAGGCGCGTCGTTTAGTTGAGCAAGGAGGAGTTCGTGTCGATAGCAAGCAAGTCAAGAAATGGGACGAAAAAGTGGGCGTGAAAAAAGGGACGGTGCTCCGAGCTGGAAAGCGGAAATTTATTAAGTTCGTGTAGAGTTTTAGACAGAAAAGAATAAGACGCACACTATGTGGACGCCTTTTAGAGTAGAAGGTTGTTTTGATGGTGTCGCATAGCCGTTTATCTTAGAACCCATCTGATTGAAGGATTGGAGGTATATGGATAGACTTTTGGTGCAATTTGAGGCGATTAACTGTTTAATTGCAATAAAAGGGCGGGTTTAGTTTATTGACTGTCCTATTCCGCGATTTACTATTAATCAGTTTTATAAAGTAATTATATTTTTTTCTTGATATAGGTAATCCCCATGCCTATAGCTTCTCTAAATGTTTTTCTAATAAATTTAATATTATTCAGTTCAGAAGGATAGCCAACTAATTCTGAAAATGCTACACCAGAAACTTTTTTACCATCCATCTCCCCTTTAATATCCAAGGGTCCTTCCCAATAATTTATTGTGCCAAATAACATTTCTTGTTGTTTGACCAGCGCTTTCGCTGTTAAAGCAATATTGAATTCTGGTATTTCAATTTTCCACTCTAATGGATATTCTGCTTTCGTTTTCTGGCTTTTCCATTGCTTGCCTAGAGGAGTAAAATTAACATTTCTGGTGTGTTTTTGTTTATTATTAGGATATGAAACACTAGCTAGTCTATACTGTTTTTTATTACCAAATTCAATACAAACGATCTCGGTATTGTTATCAAGTTGAATTGAAAACCACGTCCATTTATCTTTTTCATATTTTACATTTGCCCATTGATGATCCATCCACGATTTTCCAGTTACCTCAATCCACTTCTTGCCAACACGTATTTTACCTTCTGTCTTTAGGTTGGTTAGTGAATAGTAATACGTAGATCTTGAATTAGGCAGACGTAGGTATCCGCTTCCATCTTCAAGTAGTGGTTTTTTCTTAGAGTAAAGATGTAACTCAATATCTTCAGTTTTTAAATAATAATGACCTCTCTCGATTTTTTGCATTACATTATTAAAATATCCGTTAACTATTATTGGATTTATATAATTGATATTAAGTAATGTTTTAGAAAAACTATCTTTTGAGACTAGAGACACATAATCAATGCGGGGATAAAAATTCTTCCTTTTTATATCCGTAACAAGTGAATGAGAAAAATATAAAGTTTCTGCGGGCACTCCTTTTATGAAAGGTATTTTAATTTTTTTTGGCTTTGCTTTAAATAAGCAATCCATATAGCCGTAGCGCTTACCTTGTTTATCCTGTAAATGGCCATTCCAGTACCACCATTCAATGGCGTGATTATGGGCTAATTCATCTTGGGAAAATTGTACTGGTTTCATTGTTTTGTTTAGTTATTTATTTTACTATTAAATAAAGTCACGAAATATCCTTTTGGCTGATGTTAAATACTTAGTAACATATTTGTTTAAAAATTTCTTTATTGTTTTATTCTTTATCTTGCTGATCCTTTGTTTTAGGTCATTGAAATTATCTACACTTGTAAGATCTGTAATCTTCTGGTAATCTTTGGAAGAAATAATTTCTTTTCTTCCCATTTCTTTGGCAATTTCAACTGCCTCAACAAGATATTCTTTAAAAGCCCTTGAGGGGTCAACCTTTTCATATTTTACAAGGTGTATTAGGCTTTTTAAGGGCATTATTTTAGTTTCTTTCTTGTCAAATAGACTATTTAAAAAAGTTTCTACACCGTACCTTGTCTTTTTAATTTTTTCAAGATGAGGAAATAAGCCATTTCTTCTGTAGGCTCTTTCACCTGTTAGATAGGCAAAAATATTAGGAAAAGATTTATTTCTTTTTGGGAATCCTAAGACTGCTTTATATTTATTTTCTAAAATAGGATTTAAAAGTGTTTTTACATGCTCATCGGATAAGTTAACGAGATCACTGTCAAAAAAAGCAACAATTTCACCTTTGGCTTTTTTAATACCAACCGCCAATGCAAAACCTTTACCTTGATTACATTTAAGATTAATAACTTTTATTTTGTCGCCAAAACTTTTTAGAATTTCTAGGCTTTTATCCGTGGATCCGTCGTTAACAGATATAACTTCTGAAATTAAATTGCTTTTTAAAAGCGCTTCAATTACTTTTTTAACTGTTTTTTCTTCATTAAAAACGGGTACAATGGCAGATATATGTTTCCCCCCTTTTATTTTATTCATATTTTCTAACGTATTATAACTTTCCCGAACGCAAGATAGAGATAACCAACCCTAATCCTAAAATAGCGGCCACTAGAAAACCCAAGATTCCCAAAGCGGGAAAGTCAAAAAGTAAGGGTCCTTTGTCAGATTGGATAATGAGCGATGATCCGATAATTAAAGACGCGATAATAATGCTGAAAGAGAAACGATTACTTGCTTTGTCCATGCTGTTAATCAGCTTTTCTAATCCTTTAT
>CAZBNI010000009.1:0-15883 GCA_964493105.1 uncultured Gammaproteobacteria bacterium | reverse complement strand
TTATTCTCATTTTGGGCTCCTTCAAGAGTCCGAAATGCATCTGAACTTATTCAGAGGGGTCTTCTGACAAGCCCAGGTTCTTATAATGGCTTATCCTTGTTTGTGCATTTTTTTGTATAATACAAATAGCATCAAATCGGTATGAACCGTTATGGGACGTACTTATAAGATACTGCTCAATTGCTCTGAAGAGCCGCCGCTTCTTATTATTATTGATTGCTTCTTCTGGTGATCCAAACAACGACGATGTGCGCATTTTCACCTCAATAAACACTAACTGCTCAGACCCCGTATCATAGGCAATAAAATCAAGCTCACCTTCACGGCAAGTCCAATGACGCTCCCTGATGCGATAGTGCCTTCGTAATAAATAGTTCTCTGCGAGTTGCTCGCCCCGTTTCCCCCGTTCAATGCTCAATTGTGGCATAAAAAATCCCTAATCATTGATTAAGGGAAGGTTTATGAAAAAAGTACTACTTAAGCCTGCTCAAAAATCAAACCATAATGATATTGTCCTGCATCAATTTCCTGAACAAGCTTGAGTCCTGCTGCACGCGCGACTTGCTTTACGTGCTCGGGAGTAACACGGTTCTCAGGAGGAGGTCCAAAATCACTGGTATTCTGCTTCCACTCTACAACTACGGCCCTGCCAGGCTGTTTCATCATTCGTACCGTCTCTTTAAAAATTGCATCATGCTTAGGCGATTCCGACAGAAGCTGTATCAAGAGTACGGTATCAACTGACCCGTTTGGAATATCCCGTGCGCCACCATATACTTCAGCATCTGACCAAACTGTTTTCACGTTGGTCAGGCCATACATCCGCGCCTTGCTGTCCAGTGCGGATAAAGCGCCTTTGAGTACATCAACGCCATAAACAGTGCTGTCATCGCCAATTATGCGCGCCGCGTCCAAAACAAAATATCCACCACCGCACCCCAAATCAGCAACAGTAGACCCATAGGTAACACCCGTGCTTTGAAGAATCTTTCGCGGGTTCAGAAACGCACTTCTTATTTTTTGTTTGGGAACCATACGGCTCTAGTATAACACAAAAATTATCCAGATCAATAGTAGATTATAATAAATACATTTGAATCGGCTTATATGATAATCGATGCTGTGGACAAATACCATAGCGAACCAAACCTGTTTGATGTGACGCTGTACCATATCCTTTATTGCGACAAAATGAATACATCGGGTACTGTCTATGATACCGCAACATCAGTCGATCACGAGTTACTTTAGCAACGATTGACGCAGCTGCTATCGACATCACATGGACATCGCCCCTAATAATGCTCTTTGATTCTATGCTTCGCCATACAACAGGAAAACAATCTACTAAAATAAAGTCTGGCCGCGCTGTGAGTCCTAATGCTGCTTTTCGTATTGCCATCACGTTTGCTTTCTGTATGCCAAATGTATCAATAAACTTTCGTGAAATAACCTGTACGTGATATGCTTCAGCATTCTTAATAATTTTTTCAAACACTTTCTCGCGAGCCAATTGTGTCAACCTTTTTGAATCCCGGATTCCAGTAATAACTTTATTTTTTGGTAGAATAACTGCGGCTGCAACAAGTGGGCCAGCCCATGCTCCACGGCCTGCCTCATCTATTCCCGCTATGAGCGAGTATCCTTCTCTCATTAACCGATTCTCCTCGCGTCTTGTTGGATTTGTCATATTTTAAGTATACCCACTTTTAAAGAAATGAACTACCGCCAACTTGTCGCTGGTGGTATCGTTCAGGCAGGCTACGCCCGCTTTAGCCTTTGTTGTCTAAATTATGTTTTAAGCAGATCTACTTTCTCCCAAACACCTGCACGCTCGCAGGCGTGAGTTTGGGCATCCCTGTTGTTTTGGATGCCTCCCCGGCCTCGCTTAAGCGAAACGGGGCGGGCAACTTGTTGAGGAATATTTTAAAAACCTTATTATTAAACCAAATAAACATGGGCTTTGTAATAGGTACAAAGATTAAGTGTCAGGATCAAGTTTATACATACGGTAATTAATCATATACTAATTAATACCCACTTTTTTATTCAAGGCGGTTCTTAGTATATCATGAGCTACGCATAAAACGCCCGCCCGGCACCCGCCTGCAATGCCACTCTGGCGAGCAGACGCCTACGGCAAAGCACAGTGGAGAACGGGCACACACCGGCTGACGCAGGTGGTTTTTCTTGTATTAAAAAAGGGGCGGTATGACCGCCCCTTAAAATAAATTATTTTCTGAGCGTCAACCGCCCCGCGACTATGCTCAAACGTTACGTCCGCCCGTACCTGCTTCCATAGTATTACTATAGACACAAATAAGGGCAGGCGCCACGATATAATAGAGTATAGCCGTTAGGCTTTTTGTATTGGCTCTCAAAAAGCAATCTATTTTCTCCACCATCTTGTGGCTAAACTCAATTGAAATCAAGAATAACCTTTTTGTTTTAATTTTGTGAAAACATTTTTCGGACTGTCCAATCATCAGTCCTCCAACAGTAGAGAAAGAACTTACCTAAAGTGTCTTCTTTAGAGAAGATCTTTCGCTACTTGTGTATAACTTGTCAAGAGTTATTGTAAATCCAGTATATCACATAATAACATGATTGTCAATAACTTATTTATGCTGAGATTAAACAAAAACAAAAAAGCAACTTTTACGGGTTGCTTTATTTCTTTTTTCAGTTATCCACAATTATTATAACTACTGCCGTAACTTACTCCGTACAAAGTCGTATACGCGTTGAAATTCATCATCAGGATCAAGTGTAGTGGTATCGAGAAAAAAATCATAATGTCTCTTATCAAAAATATCAAGCTGATAATACTTCTGATATCTTGTATTATCGCTTTGAATTCGCTGTTTCACATTGTCCAAGACGGCCTCGTAACTCGTGAGTTTGCTTCCTTCATTGCGCTCGGCAGCATCAGTCTCCTGGATTGAATTCCAAATTCTTTGTGCGCCTTCTTCAATACTAATATCTAGAAAAATTTTTAACGAATGAGGAATAAAATGAAATGCTGTTCGTCCCTCGATAATAACGTTATCTTTAGTTTTTCCAATATGCTCAAGTCGCTTATCAAATTCAGTATCTCCCTCGGGATGTGTTTCACTCCACGCATTAAACTCTGCTAAGGTCATTCCTCGCTTTCGTGCCGCTTCTCTACGAATACGGCCAATATAAACCCGCTCATACCCAATGGCAGAAGCGAGTTTTTTGGCGACCGTACTTTTCCCTGACCCTGGTTTACCGCTGAGGCTTACGATCATCGCGTTGAAATCGTTTAGTGGATCTATCGTCCGATCTTGAATCGCGGTTCGGCTCTGATTGCTTTAATACCTTATGCGATAATTCTATTCGTCCGCGCTCTTTATCAATGCCCATTACCTTCACTTTTAATGTATCGCCAACCTGCACCAGATCTGACACGCGAGGGATTCGTTCATGAGTGAATTGGGAGATGTGAACCATACCGTCATGACCAGGAATCAGTTCCACGATTGCTCCAATCTCAGTGCCGGTATTTCTGTCAGTAACGATTTTGACAACTTCCCCCTCAAAAATTTCGCCGACTTCGATCTCACGAGTAAGATTCTTAATCCAATCAAATGCTTTCTTGCCCAATTCCGAATCCGTTGAAGTTATTATGACCAGACCATCTTGTTCGATATCAATTTTAGTAACATCCGCACCACCGCATTCATCAATTATCTTATTGATCGTCTCGCCGCCCTTTCCAATCACATCGCGAATTTTTTCCGGATCAATCTTGAGGGATGTGATACGTGGAGCATATTTGGACATCTCTTTTCGTGGTTCCGGAATTGCTTTTGTCATAACCTCCAAAATTTTCATCCGTGCTATGCGTGCTTGTTTGAGTGCCTCTACCGCAACCTCATAGGTAATCCCATGAAGCTTGGTGTCCATCTGAATTGCGGTAATGCCTTTGGCGGTGCCCGCAACTTTAAAATCCATGTCACCAGTATGATCCTCAACCCCCTGGATGTCAGTAAGAATCTTGAACTTTGATTCATCATCCTTGTCCGTCATCAAACCCATTGCAATGCCCGCAACTGGTGCCTGTACTGGAACGCCCGCGTCCATTAAAGCAAGAGTTGAACCGCAACATGATGCCTGCGAAGAAGATCCGTTTGATGAGAGCACCTCAGATACGACACGAATTGTGTAAGGAAAATTATCTTGTGACGGCAGGACCGGTTCCAGTGCTTTTTCAACAAGTGCGCCATGTCCAATCTCTCGCCTGCCGGCACCTCGCATTGGTTTTGCTTCACCAGTTGAAAAACCAGGAAAGTTGTAGTGATGCATAAAACGCTTTTTACCTGACTCTTCCATGGTATCGAGTAATTGTTCGTCACCAGGCGATCCAAGCGTTACAACAGACAGTACTTGTGTTTCGCCTCTGTTAAATAGTCCTGATCCGTGGGTTCGGGGCAATAAGCCAACTTCTGCGGTCAAGGACCTGATTTCATCCAACTTTCGTCCGTCAACGCGTTTGCCGTCTTCAAGTGTTAAATTCCGTGCTGCGGCTTCATACATCTCATCAATAATATGCAGTCCTGCGGCCCGTAGTTCCTTTGATACCTCATTATCCTCTTTCAATACCTCTTCTATCTCATCCTTAATCTTCAGGAGTGCTTCTTTCTGCTCCTGTTTGCCGGTTACTGAAAAGATTGTCTTAATCTTGTCGGCACACTGTTGTTCCACTTTCTTTCGCACCAAAGCAAGCTTTTCTTTTTCTTCATCGCTGGCTTCGCCGATTTTAATAATCTCTTTTTCAGATCCAATCTCTTTCTGGATATCTCGAATTGTCTTGACGATACTCTTGAGGTGCTTGTGCGCGAACTGAATTGCCTCAAGCATAATTTCTTCAGAAATTTGTTCGCCACCCGCCTCAATCATCAATATTTTCTCCTCATTACCGGCGAGTACAAGATCAAGAATACTTTTCTCGCGTGCTTCATAGGTAGGATTGATAACCCATTCATCATTAATCCGACCAATACGTACGCTAGCAATTGGGCCATGCCATTGAATGCTGGATATAGAGAGTGCACAAGATGCGGCAATCAATGAAAAGATATCAGGATCATTTTCCTGATCAACCGATAAAACCGTTAACACGACCTGCACATCATTGCGTATTGTGTCATCAAATAAAGGCCGGATTGAGCGGTCAACAAGCCTGGAGGTCAGAATTGCCTCATCCGATGGCCTGCCTTCACGTTTGATGAAACGTGATCCTTTAATTTTTCCTGCTGCGTAGAGCCGCTCTTCATAATCAACCATGAGAGGGAAATAATCTATTCCCTCACGGATGGTATCGCTCCTTACTGCAGTCGCCAAAACTACTGTACCACCATACGTAACAGTACAAGCTCCGTCTGCTTGACCCGCGAAACGGCCTATTTCAAACTCAAGCTTTTTCCCGTTCAGCTGAGTTTCAAAACGTTTTACTTTTTTCATCTTAGTTTTTTCCTTTGCGTCCTGTCCTACAGCCCTGCCATTGCATAAAAAATCCCGATTCGTCGATTCATAAACTCATATGTGATAATAATACTCTCATTATCAGATAAAAGTCTACGAAATTCGACAAACATTCTTTCTGTTTCGAAATTTTATATACAATCAAGGAACGGATCAGAACAACTTATTTGTTAGTTGTTTGATTAATACTTCGCGGGCGGATTGTCCGACGTCGCGTGCTAATTAAATACTTTCTTTTTTGTTGGCTCAAATCGATAAACTTATCAGCCTCAGTAACGAGCTGTGATGAAGCTGACTCAGTAAATGCCATGACTTCAACATACTGGCCATGATTGCGCAGATACTCAACCAGCTGAATAAAATCTCCATCCCCAGTTACTAACACAACTGCATCAAGCTTGTCCAACAACCGAATTGCATCCATCGCAATACCAATATCCCAGTCGCCCTTTTTATGACCACCGAAAAAAACCTGAAGATCTTTTGTCTTAATCTCAAAGCCCTGCTTGTCAAGTGCCTCAAAAAACTTTTGCTCCTCCGGGTTCTGCGCTTTTATCACATATGCGATGGCTCGTATCAATTGTCGGTTGTTGATCGCTGCCTTGAGCACTTCACCAAAATTTACTTTTGCACCGTACAGATTTTTTGCAGAGTAGTAAAGGTTTTGAACATCGACAAAAACGCCGATGCGCTGATCGTGCAAACTAAGCATCTTCACGTATCTTTACTTTGATCTTAAGCTTTTTGGTAAGCTCTTCAAAACTTTCTGGGTTATCTTTCTCAAGATACCGTAATAGCCGACGCCGAAGACCAACCTTCCGCAAGAGGCCACGCCGTGATGAGAAGTCCTTTTTATGGTCTTTGAGGTGGCCTGTCAATCGTTTGATTTCTTCACTCAAAATCGCGATCTGAACCTCTGATGAACCAGTGTCAGAATCGTGGGTTTTGTACTTCTCAATAACTTTGTCTTTTGCTTTTTTGGTTAACATAGTTTTTGCTTCTCCTTGCTGCGAATCCCTAGTTTCCGGCTAACCACTCCTAGAAACCAAGCATTCGTAGATTAATTACATTAGTGTAGAGTGTCTGTATTATACGGATTCTACGCAAACTGTCAAGGGGTTTCAATAAAAAACACCCTGCACAGCATAGTGTGTACCTGGGTTTAAACTAGTTGTTCATGTTACTTGGCGTTCTGCCAAGCAAAATAGCAGACATCGCGCAAAGACGACGTTTTAATCCTAATAGAGCCATCGCGTAAACGTCCGCGCACTTTGTTCATAGTCTCACAGAACCTGCCAAATACTGACGTATCGCCTGCGGGCTTATCGGTGATTAAGGCGATCATCCGACCAATGATTCCCCAAAATGCCCCCGAACACCAGCGACCGTTGAATCGTGCTTGATTGCCTTGGTAAAAAAGATTGCAAACGTCTCAACATCATACTGTCCATTCGCATTACTCATTACCACAAAGCCAATCCTTATCTAATCTACCCCTGATTCAAAGGTAATCGCCTGTTCGCCAAGCTCGTCCCATAGTTGTCCGAACTCGTCAGATAAATCCTTGCGTGCAATACGTACTTCCAAATCCAAGGATCTGTTCATATGCCCTCCTTTGCAAACTTTAAAGTGCTTTATTTTTCAAGACAATACTACCGCGTTCCTTCGGAGGTGTCAATAAAAAACGCCCCGGGTAGTAATCCGAAGCGTTCTCAATGTTAAACTCTGCTCAGAGCAATTGGGTGGCCTGTTTGAGCCACTCTTTTGCCATACCAACTGCACGAGGAGTTTTCTTGTACAATTCCCTTTCTGCTTGTTTACAGCAAGCAAGTGCTGATTCGACAACAGGATGTTCAAAACCAGCTTCATCAACATCCTGAAACAGTTTTGGAAACTCGTTCTTGAGCCGAAAAATGGCCTGATCACACACGCCTTTCTGCTTTCTGGAAAGCTCGGTTGGCTTGCCAAAGAGCAACGTTACCAATTCAAGAATCTCGTCCTCAAGCTGAGTTCGGATTGAACGTAACTTGAATGAGTTCCAACTGCGTCTCAGCAAGGTGATAGCTTTACCATCCAAATTGCCAGTAAGGCAACGTCGCACTTCTTCAAGCTCATTACGCACATAATACGCCGTGCTGGTAAACGGCAGAATATCAAATGCTGCCATCTCCCGAATGTAGAACTCAAGATGTGCATCAATCCTTTCACGCTTCTGCCTGTTCGACAACAGCTTCATTGCCCGACCTGTTACGTACACGCCGTTGTTCGTAAACAGCAAGCTGAGAAAATGACGAATACCTTCCCAATACAGTTCCACTTCCTCGATCAACGTCTTGAGTGTTTGCCGACGGGCAATGATGTGCGGCTCAATACAGCTAATGTTAAACCGCCTGATCTTCAAACGATTCTCAACGGCTACTGCCCGTGCACGCTTTGATGGAACATTCTGACGACCTGTACAATCATAGATTGTACTCATCTGAATGGACTTGTTACGTGCTTCACGTTTGAAAACATCACGAGGATCAGTTCCAAGCTGGGTCAGAATAATTTCGGCTTGCCGAAAAAGCTCTTCAGCTAAAGAATCGATTTGCGTAGTGCGTATGCCTGCGGCTGCTGCGGCATTATATGCTTCAAGAGCTGTGCGAGCCTTATGTAGCTTGCCCTTCTCACCATACTTGAAAGAAATGCCATACTGCCCTTCAAGCAGATAATAGGTGTATCGAAGCGCTTCGTACACACTGCCGAATACTTGATAGATAAGATTCTTACGCTCGTATGGCCCAACTACGTAGTTACCATTACTAATCGCCGCATGTACCAAAACATTATCCCAAAAAGGAATCAGGATTGTGCCTTGCTTACGGAAGTTGAAACGCGTCTTACCGTCAACGCATACAAGGATGTCGCCCTCATATAACGGCCCACGCGCCCGTATTCTGGTGATGCCCTTATCCTTGCCGTCTTTATCTGAAAGGACAACCTGTACCCAGCAAATCTGGCCACCGCCAATTCGCTCTGAATAATCGAATGTCACGGGTTACCCCCTTGATTTCAAAGTTCAAAAAGTACTGTATCAAAATATCTATTTTTTCAAAAACCGTTTGTATCTTACTGCTATCTAAAAGCAGTGTCAAATAAAAAACGGCTCCCCTGCATAAGACAAGGGGCCGTATTTTGGATCGAACGTCACGATGAGTATTTTGGCTCTTTCAAACATGCGATAAACGTAAAAAAGCCGTTCCACACAAAAAAAGATCCAAGCGAACTGATCGGCTGATACAAAGTAGTAAATCGCGGTTGGTACTGCACCAACCAAGAACGCCGCCAACGTTTTTCGTCCAATCGATTCAACAGTTATACACACAATCGCAATTACGACTGCGTATACACCAAACAGAAATGGCGTGAGGATCTGTCCTGTAATAAAACCAGCGATAACTGTTGCCGCTACTCCCAGCAACACGCCAGTCCAAAATTTACCAACATCTGTCATGATACTACCCTCGTTCTATACACATTAAGGTTCATTCTTCCATTTTGATATTCAACTGTACCAGCATATAAAAAATTATCAAAGCCCTTTGACCAAAAAACTAATGAGTCGTAAAATGATAGTGTTGATTAATCAACGCTATCGCCCTAAGTGATCATGAAGGGTCTCACAGCACTATACTCCTATGGCTGCCTCAATACAAAAAGTAGTCAATGAATTCCTTAAACACATTCGGCAGAGCAACGTGGCTTCTCAGGCTACTTGTAATAATTATCGCTTTTATTTGCTACGATTTATAGAATGGGGGGGTATTAAAACGATTTATGACATTTCAAATAATTGCATTGAGGACTTTCGCATGTATCTGAGCGGCATTCGAAACCAGCGCGGACAGCTCATGAAGCCAATAACACAAAACTATCATCTCATTGCAATCCGCGCATTACTTGATTATTGCAAACAACAAGGCATCGACGTTTTGGATATGCGCACTATACAGCTGTCGAAAATAAAGCGTTCAAAAAAAAGAACTCCCCAAAAAACAGATCTTGAACGCCTCCTTGAAGCACCACTGCATACAAATAACTACGAGGTGCTTCAGAAACGCGATAAAGCAATTTTAGAACTCCTGTTTACCACTGGTCTCAAAGTATCAGAATTGTTAGCGCTTCGAAAAGAGCAAATACATTTTTTCAAAGACGACTTACAGATCAGGGGCATGGGAAATACGATTCGGACAGTACCGCTCACAAATCAAGCAAAGTGCTGGATCAAAAAATATTTACAAAAACGTTCTGACAACCAATCAGCGCTTTTCATCAGGCACGACAAAGCAAAGCAAAAACAACAAAAAATTGCTGATGCAAACCTGACTCCACGAACCATTCAGCGAATTGTCAAAAAATATGTAAAAAAAGCCGGACTTGATGCAACGATCACTCCAGAATCATTGCGCCGTTCATTTGCAGCAGAGCTGATCAAACAAGGTAACGACATGAAAGCAGTGAAAGATGCGCTTGGACACGCATCGCTCACCACAACGCAATACCTATACAAATAATAGGCGTTGACCACGCCCTTTTTCCTTGATACACTCTCAACACCTTTCATTAAAAAAACTCACGAATCACATACTTAAAAAAATACCGAGTTCCGCTCTGCGGAGAGAGGAAAAGTAGAAATGCGTGCAAAAGGTGAAGTTAACAGCGTAAGCTGGAAACGAAGCCTGAAGCACCATTTGGACTCACCCCTGTAGTTTCCGGCAAAGCCAGAGCAGGCTATACCTCACAACAGATACCTGCCCGCCACTGCCATTGCCCTTGTAGTTCAACGGATAGAACAACGGCCTTCTAAGCCGTGGATAGAGGTTCGATTCCTCTCAAGGGCATTGGCGATGGCAGGCGGGGAACACCGGTCTTCCACTGTGTCCGCCGAAGCTTCGGCAAAACGAAAGCGTAGGCGGAAGACGTGGATAGAGGTCCTCCGCCAAAGGCGCATCCGCCTCTGGCGGAGATTCCTAGCAGGGTACCAGACGAAATAGACAAATTGATAAACTCACCCAAGGTTCGCTTGCCCCGCAAAGTCACACGATAATGGGACAAAGCGAGAATTTCTCTCGGGGGTACCAAATAAGTTTGATAGTAAAGAGAGTAACGCCGGGGTGAGATTCTCGAAGCAAAGCGAAGCTCCCGCACCTGTAACGAAGAGGGATGGTGCGGGGCTACTGAGGGCAATTGAAGCGAGCAAGGTAGGGCGCACATCACCAATTACCTTTTACTAATTACCCACAATTATGCATATACCTGACGGTTTTATAAACAACGGTGTCTCAACTTCACTTCTTGGCGCAGCAGCTGCGCTGGTTGGCATCGCAGTATCTAAAGTGCGAGCTGCTTTTTTGCAAAAAGTACCTGTCCTCAAACAAAAACTCGCAACGTTCCCCAATATCAACGATGGATCCGAAATAAGCTATAAAACAGCGCTTAGTAAATTTGGCAAAGAAAAAATGTGGCGAATGGCTACGATCGGAGCTTTTATCTTCGCCGCGCAAATGATAAACTTTCCAATTGCCGAAGGAACATCCGGCCATCTGCTGGGCGGCGCGCTTGCCGCGCTTATTCTTGGTCCATGGGAGGGGCTGCTCGTCATAACGGCTGTACTTGGAATCCAAGCGTTCATGTTTGGCGATGGCGGTATTATCGCGCTCGGTGCAAATGTGGTAAATATGGGTTGTATTGGTACGCTCGGAAGCTGGGTTATATTTACCTTTATTTATAAGCTCACCAAAAACAATAAACGCTTCTTTATTATCATAGCTGTGATAACAGCGTGGCTCTCTGTTGTACTTGCGTCTGTTGGAGCGTCATTTGAACTGGCGCTGTCAGGAACTAAAGCGCTCACAACAGTACTTCCGGCAATGGCAACCACGCATATGTTAATAGGTCTTGGTGAGGCAGTTATCACGGCTGCTGTACTGGCCGCGCTTCTTGCGAAAAAACAACCGCTTGCTATTCTCAATCGTAATACCCAAAATAATGAAAAATAAAACGTGGCCTCTTCTACTCATCATATCGCTTTTAATCGGAGGCTGCATTTCTCTTTTTGCGTCAAGTTCGCCTGATGGATTGGAAAAAGTCGCTGAAAATCAAGGTTTTATCCAAACAGCCACAAGTTATATTACTGGCATTATCCCGGACTACGCCTTTCCAGGAATAAAAAATGAACATGTCGCAACAGCACTGGCTGGTATGATAGGTACGCTCGTAACGTTTATCATATTGTTTGGTTTCAATATCCTGATTTTCAAAATTCCAAAAGAGTCTAGACAAAAATAAAAAAATGAATATAATACATATTACCGTGCGCTACTGTTAAAAGCACGCGCGGAGCCAGTTTTTTCAGGCGCGCATAGCTTCCCGCACCATAACTCGCTTCGCACGTTAGATGCGGGGCAAGCAGCTGGTAGTTTCACTATAAAATCATTATTCGTGTGGGCCCGTAGCTCAATTGGTAGAGCGTCTGCCTCTTAAGCAGAATGTTGAAGGTTCGAGTCCTTCCGGGCTCATTTTTAAATTAAAGTGAGAATCTTGAGAACCCTGAGCAAAATCGAAGAGAAAGAAATCCCGCCGCATGGCGGGGCCTCTGCGCGCATACCAAAAACACTCTGCCAAAACTTGTCCTGAGCACTCCGATAAGCTCAGCGTAAACTCCGTCGAACGGACATTTGAATACTGCTATTTTAATCAGTTTCTTCCCATGTAATCACTTGATACTGGTCAGTGGCCGGAAAAAATGGCGGTGGCGCGAAATAGAAATTATCATCGTACAACAAATTGCGGTAGCAATATCCACTTGATGTTGTTCCGCACGGAGCGCAAGCTGGAGAAGGCGGATCTCCACAAACATACGCATAGCCATACCGGTTGTTCGTTGCAATCGCACCATAATTAGTCAACGTATCCCGTACATAATTTTCATTACAGTTTGCTGGACTAAATGTACCACTACTTACCGGATAATATGCCCGACCAATACGTCCTTTTTGTGCGATCATTGCCGCATCAATTCGTATATCATCCTCACTATAAAAACCAGCGTACACATTATTCTGCGCGATCAATCCGATCGCATCCGTGCCATCATAACTAGTATATAATAAATCATTATTCGTGATAATATTCGCGTTCCCCGTGCTATACGGCGTCTTTGCTGCTACTACCGTGACTCGAGCACCGTCAATCTGGCCATCAACCCATACGTCATCTTCAATAAAAATTAAACCATTAGCGGGCATATCAAGATCGGCAGAATCCTGCCCTTCATAATCAAAACTCTCCTGATTGTCAACAGACCATAAATTGGTTCCTGTATAATTCACCCACCAGCACCAAATCAAGAAACAAACCTGCTTAAGGCACGATTCCTGGCTCATTACCCGATAAATTTCAACCTTATCGTCTGTCCGAAAATGTACACGGTAACCTTCGGCGCTTGAATCAGAAAGATAAATCCCATTTTCAGCCGCTTCGGCCTGTAAGTCATTCAGCTGACTACTGATGCCCGCAAAATTAACACCGCTTCGATCAACTTCACGTCCTGCCATAAAGACATCTGTACGTGACGGTATCTCAGTTGGTGGCAGAGGATCTGTCGGAGCCACATGTGTATGAACAGCCCATTCGTCACCGCCACCGTGATCAGGATCATCATACGTAATTTCAGAACTGCTAACAATATTATGGGCAAGCCCGTCAAACCGAAGCCCATAATTTGAATGTATAGGGCCAAATACCTCGGTACCTTCACCAAAACGCATATTATCATTGGCCACAACCGCAAAGTTCGTAAACGACGGTCTGCCCATAGTGACATTGATAACTTCGGTCACATTCGGATGCTGCGCCGTATTACCCGTTGAAACAAGCTGCACCATCGTTGATCCCGGCAGTGGTGGCGTGATATCCAGGCTAAAATCACCAAACTCATCACCATTAGCATCAGTGTATTCATGAACATACGGGCCGGGAGCGCCTGTGCCATCCTGAAAATCTTTCTTATCGTGTGCAAGATGCCACCGATAATATTCAATTCCAGCTTCGGCAACTTGAAACGACATTTCTTTGTAGATCTGCCGATTTGCAAGCCGCGACTGGTTGATTACATATGTCGTTGCGGTAATACCAAGCGATACAAAAAGTGTCGTAATAATCATTACGGGAATATAGATTGAACCTTGTACCCGCTTAATTTTCATACTGATATTTAAGGTTGCGTAATGAAATATTAGTTTCGATCTCAAGTGGATCGGGTGTTCTGTCTGGATCATAATCAACCAAAAGCCGAATTTGGACAAGACTTACCTCACTGAGTTCAAACGGTGCTGTCAGTGGAGCAGTCTCCCCGTTATAACTGTTGTCAAAGTATCGAAACACATAGCCCGTATTCACCACGTTGCGGGACACAACTTCGCGATCATCATTAATAAATGCAGGATACTGCGGTGGCTGATTATCATCTGCCTCAACTACCGAACGATAAAAGACTTCATCAGCCAATTCATATTTTACTTTTTCTCTTTTCTCATCATCATCAACATTGGCATAAAAAATCAATTCTAACTCCTCCGCAGTATCCAGAGGATACGAGCCATTATCAGCAATAATCATTTCTCGAATTTCACCAGCAGTATCTTCGAGCGCGACTCGCGCGCTTTCCTGAGCAACTACCTGATCCTGGGTTACGTTCCACAACTTCATGCCCTGATACGCAAACGTACTCACCCCTATGCCAATCATGCCAACGATCCCAATCGTCACCATCAATTCCACCACGGTAAATCCAAATGTTGTAGTCGATCGTATCCTCACAGTATTGGTGTTAATAATATTTCCGTTGTGGTATAACCATTGATATCGATCGTTATATTCGTATCTTCATACCCTTCCAAATGTACTTCGATAACATGTGGCCCGCTATTCGCACTCGGGAAAAAAGCTTGTCCCGGCGGCAAACACTCGAGCGTATAGCCAATCCGTACATCCGTTACTGTTGGCGTAAAGTATTCATCTTCTGTAGAAAGCAAAAATTTATATCGTACGTACCGATCGCCATCATGACTCTGATGGATATCTGCGGTACCGCCTGTATAGTATGTTGAGTCAGTACCGTCTGGACCGATAAAATTCCAGGTGCTGTTATCGGTATTAGTGGCGAGTTGCAGACGAACACTTGTTTCGCCGGTTTCCACTGGCTGAGAAACAGATTGCCAACTAATCGTAGTAAAATCACTTAGTGTCTCGGCAACCACACCAAGATCAAAAGTTGAAGAAATCAATTCTCCCAATGTCGCGTAATATTCAAGTGAATAGGTGAGTTCAAAATCTTCGACGATTGGCGTAACATCCTCATCGTCTGTTTCAAGCTCGAACCGAACACGAACATCGTCACCTGGATTTGTAAACACATGCGGCGCTCCCATTGGCAACGTGACTTCTTCAAAATTGGTGCCGCCATCAGCTGAAAGATAGTACCGAACTGTTTTGCCGTTCAACTGTGTTGTTGCGGCCAGCGTGGCAGTTGATATCTGACCATTAAGGCCATTAATTTTCTTTGTCTGCGCGTACTGCATCTCGCCAACTGGATACTTGCCGATATGTGTCGCTAATTTAAGTTCTTGGTCAGAAACATTCCAGTCCGCAGTAATATTGCCGCCATCTTTATAATTTGCAGTGCTAAAGTCCTCGCTTAAAGACGAGGGCAGGCCTATATTCACAAGAGTAACCTGTCCGGTTGTACCAGTAACGTCCACGTTATTATTATCAGAAAAATATCGCTTTTCATCTAGAAAATCATCCTGGCCGTTTCCGCCAGACCAGTCTGTTTGTTCTACAAATCCCTGACCGGTAAATTTTGTTTCATCATAGGACTGATCGCCGTTGACAACTCTGATGGTAGCGTCAGACAAGCCAACCATGGTCCCTGAATCCTTAGCAGTAACTAAAATGGCATTATCTGTATGTGCCGCAAGTAATACATTTACTGTGATACTTGTATTTGGCAATACATTAAGTGCCAAATCATGGTTAACACCAGCGATATCATAGCCAGCTGTATTGACCAGTAAATCATACAGGTCCCACTCCAAAGTATCAGTACTCCAATGAGGCGTTTGTCCGGCATCGGTCGTCAACGTAATTTCATTTTTAAATATTTCAGGGTTAACACTAATTACTTTATCCAAGCCTCGCAGGGTAAACTCGATACCGCCAATCGGTACGCACTGCTCATCGTAACTATTAACTGAGAGCGCGCTAAATTGATCAATGATGAAAGTTGCTTCTTCAAGTTCTCCTTGATGTATCGAAATTTGTGGACGATATG
>CAZBNI010000008.1:0-15969 GCA_964493105.1 uncultured Gammaproteobacteria bacterium | reverse complement strand
AATTTGGCATGTCCGGTTTAATACAACACCAAAGCAGGTAGTAGCGATTGCTGACAAAATTGGTATAACCCCCACACCGCCGTATATTAAGGAACGCGCGCTCCGGTCAGATTACCAGACAGTGTATGCAAAGAAGACAGGAGCAGTAGCTGCACCGACAGCTGGATTTCATTTTACTAAAAGGTTGTTACGAAAGTTAAAAAAACACGGCGTCCAGTTTGAATACATTACACTCCACGTTGGTTATGGTACGTTTCAGCCAGTAAAAGTTTCTAACATCACAGACCATAAGATTCATTCGGAGTATGCAGAGGTAAATAAAAGTACAGCCAAGCGTTTAATTAAAGCAAAAAAACAAGGTCGACGTATCGTAGCGGTTGGTACTACTACGGTGCGTACACTTGAGACGATTTTTCCAGAGGTTAGGTCGAAGCCCTCGCTTCGATCCGGAGCAGCTGCCAAGCGAGGGCTTGGCAGCAACCCACAAGGATTCAAGGGCTGGATAGATACGTTTATTTATCCTGGATACAAATTCAAATTTGTAGACGCGATTATAACCAATTTTCATTTACCCCAGTCAACACTTCTGATGCTTATATCGGCATTTGTTGGAAGGAAGAAAATTTTGGAATTGTATGCGGCCGCGGTAAAAAAGAAATACCGGTTTTATAGTTTTGGGGACGGGATGTTTCTACAATAGAAATCCTTGACAAAGAGGCTTCAAGCCATTAGGGTTGCTTCCTAAACGCATTACGTGTTTACGTTCTTGTGGCCATCTTTATTTGTTTTGAGATGGACACGGCAATGCGCAGAAGAATAACAAGAATGGCGAAGATTGAGACAACTAAACGTGGCGGTGGAAGCTCGAAAAGCGGCATACTCCACCATGCTGACCAGATTTCCCACTCAAGGGCAATTGCCCGCAGTACCAGTAGAAAATAGGCTACATACCCAAGGCGTAAGACAATACGCCAATTTTTTACACCAAGCTTCCTGATACCCCAGTTGTTTGAGATCAGCGCCATAAAACTCAGGATGATGATTGCAGTTAATCCGAAAAAGCCGTCTGCTGCGCTGATGGTGCCAAAAAATCCAAAAAAGTATCGATCAGGATCAAGCCATAGGAGCATGAGTGTATACGTGAGCGCCAGCCAAAAACCAACAAGGCCAATATATTTGCGGTTTGCAACTTTTGGTCCTAGTGATCGTTTGAAGTATGCCAGACTGCCGAGCGCTAACGAAATCCCAATCATAAAGCCTGCGGTGCCGGCAACTGCCTGGCTGACACAAAGGAGCGATAGTTCGTTGTTATAAATATATGCATAGCCGAGCAGTATTATAAAAAAGATGATCGCTTGTGAGATCGCGGTTTTCCAAAGCTTCCATTGAATTGTTTTCGTATCCACGCTCATTAATCAAGAAGTGTTTTAATCCTACTTGCTTGTGCGGCCCCGCCATTCGACGGGACTTGAGTGCTTTTTAGTAGCTGATAGTTCTTCAAAGAGCGGTAGTTAATCAAGGAGAGTCTTGATTCTGCTGGCCTGCGCAGCAAATGCGCCCCAATAATTTTTTTGCCGTTTGAGCTGCAACTCCTGCGCAATTTTTTCCCAATCTTGTGCCGAGATTCTGACCTGTTTATAGCGTTCGGCATCAATTGTTTTCATATACGAAGCGTGTTTGGTAAATTTTCCTTGGATATCATGCTGCCGAAAATCATCTAGCTTGCCCATCATGCCGTCCCATTGTTTGTCGGTGATTTTTATGGTTGCGAATCGGTCCGGATCAACTATGCTCATATGGTGTGTATGTGAAGCAAATAAGACCCAGTTATTTTGAATAGTGCATTTAACTAAAACCTTGAGCATTGATTCCCATTCGTGGTCGTGAATTTCCAGCGAGCGCGCGCGATCTGGATCAATATGCTTCATGCGAGCAAAACGTGCAGCAAACGCGTCCCAGTTTTCCTGCCGGCGGTAGTTTTCAAGTTCACGAAGCATGCCGATCCAGTCATCATCCGTGATCAGAATGCTTTTAAATTGTTCAGGATCAATAACAGCCATACGTCCCGCGTGCCATGTATAATCACGCCAAAATTTACCGCGCGAATAGTTTTCAAGCTCTGCTTTCATGTTGTCCCAGTCGGACTCGGTTACCTCTATGTTTGGACCGATGAGTGTCATGGTTTAATTATAGCGACTATTGACATTTTTTGCGAATGTGCTATCATGAATCGTTATTTAAAAATTGTTTTTTTGAAAAACATAATACTTATGAGGCGAGCGTTTTGAGGGCTATTCTAATATAGTCCCCAGTATGCTCGTCTCAATTCCGAGAATAGAGTCCGTGCATCTGCGGAACAGATGAAATGCTGAAAAGCTCATTATACGTGTAGTATCAATGAGCTAAAAGCAAATCAAGGAGTTTTGCTATGTCAACGCAAGAGAACACCGCATTTGAAATCCCGCTGGGGAAAGCTACCAGTGCCTTTGGTAAGCTCGTACGCGAGCTTGGTGCTGACGGTAAGCAGGTGGTGGAAAAGCTGGACGATGATCCGGCCTATGTCCGCCGCGTTGTGCGTTTTATGCAGGCAGGCGGCTATAGCCCCTCAACCGACCAGAAGCGTGCCCGTGAGATTATGGGCAACAACTTCCTCGGTGTCGAGGACGCGATCAAGCACTTCGGTATTTCGATTACCGATGATGAAGCGTCGGCACTGCGAGACATTCCGTTCCCCGAATCCGTCCTGCGCGAGTGCAAGGATACCCATATCCTCTTTCCCGGCTACCCACTCTCTATTTTGGATATTCGGGGCAGAGTTCCGCGGGAGCTGTTCTACAGCCACGAGGATTCGTGGTACAACGGTGAGAAGTTCGCCAAGAAGGAAAAGGTGAAGTTGCGCTGGTATCTCATACGCCAGGACATCACCCCGAACTCAACCAGCAAGACCTATCAGGATCAGGTCGCTCTGCTCCCTGATACCGAGGAGCCGCCCCGCGCCTGCGAGATGGTCTATATGATCATCCTGTACTACCTCACCTACCAGAAGCGGCTGTTTGAAAACCTCTATGGTCGCTGTGTGGACGTTTCCTCGGACGGCTACCGCGTGGACGTCGGCGACTTCGACTCTGACGGTCTCTACGTCGACAGCTGGACTGATGACGACTGCGATGACGGCGTCGGTGTGGTCGCCTCTCGGAAGTATCTGAACCTTGAAAGCTAGAGGGCTTGTCCCTCTTGTCTCCTTGAGCCTTCGGCGCGATTTTTTTTCGCACCGGGGGCTCTATTTTTTTACCTTAATATCTGCTAAAGTGTATTTACTCTGCTAACGCAGGTCAGGCCACGCTTTGGCCTCGCAGAACCTCTCATCTGATTGCCTGTCCGCCGTAGCTTCGGCGCAGGCGGAAGACATCACCAGAGTACCGTACTCCACGGAGTCCGGTAGCGTGTGATCAAAGATGGAGATTGAACTTCTTGCTTGCTTTCAGCGGAGGTCTCCGTGTTATGCGGAGTGCTCCCGAATGAAATACAGGTCAGAGAGGATATAGTCCGCCACAGGTGGAAGTAAACCTCAGTGTCCGGTGATACGGATGGGAGCAGGCAATTTCGTTTCCTCGAACGGCAACCGCGTGAACGTCGGCAACTTCGACTCTAACGGTCTCAACGTCAACAACTGGACTGATGACAACTGCAATGACAACGTCGGTGTGGTCGCCTCTCGGAACTTCTTTCTCTATCTCCTGACAAAAGCGTCCTCCTTACGGGAGGACGTTTGCGTTACCGCTCTTTAGTTGATTTTATCCAACCGCCGAGCATACGGCCGATCTCGTCAACAATTTCCTCCAACTGCGTGTACTTCTTGTTGTCAATGGATTTGACATCTTTGCACATACGTAAGAATACCCGCAGGAGGTTGAGCTTGAGGCTGGTTTTTTGGAGCGTAGGGAGCTTCTCCTGCTTTGTCTGCTGGCTGGCCAGCAGGATATTTTCCAGTATGTCCAGTATCAATCCCTCGCACCGTTGCCAAATCGTGTACCTGTCCTGTTTGGAAACGGCGTGCCGGTATCCGTAGAACAGTTTATATAAGCTGTAGATTTTTTTGAAAATCGGTATGTCGAAATCGTCCATAGTATGAAAGTGGTTAAGAATATATTTAATCAGATCGTCTCATCGGAGAGCTTGTTTGCCGCGTGGGATACGTTCAAGCGGGACAAACAGCAGAAGAAAGACGTTTTGCGTTTTGAATGGAATCTGGAGGGGCATATTTTTCGTTTACATCGGGATTTAGCCAGTCGGCGGTACAAGCACGGAGCGTATTCGTCGTTTCATCTCCAAGACCCAAAGCAACGGCACATCCACAAAGCAACTGTCCGAGATCGAGTATTGCACCACGCAGTATTCAGCGTACTGAATCCCATCTTTGAACCCACCTTTATCGCCAATTCCTTTTCCTGCCGAATCGGGAAAGGAACGCGCAAAGGCGTGGATACGCTGGCTCGGATTGCCCGGGCAGTGAGCAGGAATAACAGCAAGCGGTGTTTTGCCCTCAAGTGCGACGTGGAAAAGTTCTTTGCTTCGGTTGACTATCGGGTGCTACTAGGAATTATCCGCAAACGGATACGGGATAAGGACGCGTTGTGGCTCTTGGGGGAGATTATCGGGAGTTTTTCCTCTGACCGTTCCACCTTGTTTGAACGCAAAGGCCTGCCCGTTCGTGCCTCGCAGAGGCAGGCGGGACTGCCGATAGGCAATCTTACCTCCCAGCTTTTTGCCAATGTCTATTTGAATGTGTTTGACCAGTTTGTAAAGAATGAGCTGAAAATAAAGCACTATGTGCGGTACACGGACGATTTCGTCATCGTCTCCGATAACAGGCCATATCTTGAGAACCTTATCATACCTATCAGTGAGTTTTTACATAGTCGTTTGAAACTCTCCCTGCACCCCAAGAAAATCACGATCCGCGCGTTTCATCAGGGCATTGATTTCTTGGGGTATGTCGTCCTGCCCCACTACCGCCTGCTGCGTACCAAGACCAAACAGCGGATATACCGGAAACTGCGGCAGCGGGTTAGTGAGTATCGGGATGGAACAATCTGCCGTGAAACACTTGAACAGTCGTTACAGTCATACTTGGGCGTGTTGTCGCACGCCGAGACGCGGCAGTTCTCCGAGGACGTGCGGAATCAGCTTTGGTTTTGGTAAGGGGTTAATAAATTGCTTCCACGGAAACGCCAGTGTAATAGTGTTTTAGTATCCAATCGTATGTTTTATCTTCTTCTATGGCATATCCTCTTGCTCCCTGGGCAGACATACCTACCATGTGATTGCCTTCTAGGGTGCTCCAGTTGGAAATAGCACCATAAGGATCGTCAACTGATACGAGCCACGGGAACCCGCTGCCAGCCCATACCTCACTCCAGTTGCGGGTCCGGCCATCTGTGCCGGATGAATATGCTGCGATAGCAATCCCCTGAGGATTGATTGAGGATACGGCATCAGGATGCGTGATAACGGTTCCAGCTGTATCAATAACTGTTTGCAGCGGATCAATAGAACGTTCCTCAAATCCGTACCCACGATATACTTGGTCAGTAGTCGCGTTGATATCGTAATAGTTGTCTGCGTGTTTGCCGCCATGAATTTTATGCCAGAGCACATATGAACGTGCTGCCGTGATTAATGCTTTGAGATATTCTTCTGGCTGTTCATTGGCGACTTCAGCAAGCCCGCGCAGATATGAATCAATCGGCAGTTCATTAATAATCCACGTTTCGCCTGTTTTTTCTGAGGTGCGAATTTCAATAGTCCCGCGAAATTTATTATCGTTGAGTTCGGAATTCCAGACTGGCGTGTTTACAAAACTTGTGATTTGAAGAATCGTGTCATTGTCATCGGCACTAAAGCGGAGGTACGTGTTTTCATCTGGTTGAACGCTGGTAACTGCATCTGTGGCTTTTTTTGATCGGGAATCAGTTTGTTCATTCGTGATAGTATAAGAACCGTCCGCGGTGATTACTACCGTTTCAGTTGTCTGAAAAAGACCGATGCGGACAGTTGGTTCATTTTCAATTGTGTAGACTGGTATTTGTTCTGGTGGATCTCCAACTTTGAATTTTATCGTTAGCGCGCCTCCCCCAATCCAGAGTAGGTCTTCGGCAACCAGATTAAATTTTTCAATATAGTAATCTTCTACATTGGGCGCTTTTACAGCAAAACGAAACCGTCCGGTTTCCCCCGGTTTCACGTCGTTTTGTAAAAGCCTTGTTGGCCGATAATAAAACTCATTCCAATATTTATGCCGGAAAAGGCTGTCACGTCCGGCAGGCCCAGCTACATTGAGTGCTATGAAAGAGCCCCCTGTATTATTCCATGTGGTTGTTCCTGTATTTAAAAAATCGACCCAGACAGTTAATGCTTCGCCTGGGTTGAGTTCAATATAGCCATGACTTTTTTCTACAAGCTGCGCCTGATATGCTGGAGGGCTTTCAGCGGATTTTTCAACTGAAACCCCAAAAACAAGTGGCATGCGCTCCACATTTATTGTAGTTAGTTCATAGCTTCCTACACAACCCATACTGATTATATCGGATGCCGTTATTACTGATGTAGCATCAAACGGCTCTACAAACGGAGAGGGCCCTTCGATCGTGTCGGCACAGGCGCTTTTGATATTGATTACACCGGGCGCAAATGGCATGATCATTAGCAGCATAAAGAGTGCAAACAGCGCACTAAAGCTTTTTTTGTGCATACTTTATTCAATTTAATTTTTGTTTTGTTTTTGTTGACAAAAAAGTCGCTTCCCGCTGACAATACGTGCGTAGCATCTTCTTGTGAGGTGACGTATGTTGGGTTGACCCATTCGGCAAGCTCCCTTCGGGCCTGAGGGCCCATCAGGACCTCAAACGGCAGTACTAATACTGAGTTTATGGTGCCGAAGTATTGACTCTTTGTTTTGTTTTTTACCTAGTACAGCCTGAACTGTCTGGTGAGTCCCGATTATAATCTTGGGGACGATTTTTTATTTTTGCTTTTGCAATTTTCTTTTCTCTGTTATTAATATTAGCACATTTTTATACGTTTGTCAATCAACTTTTAAAGTGATAGGATGAAGTAGATAAATTCTAAGCACGAAATTCGAAATCCGAAAATCAAAACGTTTTGAACGTTAGGATTTAGTAAATTAAACATTGTCCCGATTCCGAAAGAATCGGGGTCCGAGACTCTCGATGTGAGTTCCGAGGCTCAATCGGAGACCCTCGACTAGAGTCGTGGTTCAGAGTTTAGAATTTAGGAATTAGTATTTCTGATTTACAAATATATTATTTTATATACTCGTAAAATCGCTGACCCCACGACAAGCATGGGGTTTCGCTGCCTCAATGAAACACAAGCTTGTATTGTAAGTAAAAGATTCGTAAATACTATAGAATGTCTTATACGAGAAAAATCGCTCACAATACCATAATTCAAATTATTGGAAAAGGTATCAGTACTGTTATTGGGGTGGTTGTTATCGGCATGCTGACTCGCTATTTGGGAACTACAGGATTTGGCCAATACATCACCATCATGGCATTCCTGCAGTTTTTTGGCGTGTTGGTTGACCTTGGGCTGTATATTATTCTCATAAAAAAAATCTCTGAGCCTAACGTAAATCAGGACGAGATGGTGAGTAATATTTTTACACTACGCCTTGTGTCCGCAGTTGTGTTTCTTGGACTTGCGCCGATTGTTGTTTTGTTTTTCCCGTATGCTGCAATTGTCAAAGTTGGTGTCTTGGTTACTAGTTTGTCGTTTTTAGGCATTACGCTCAATCAGGCGCTTACGGGTGTTTTCCAAAAACATCTACGGATGGACAAGGTAGTTATTGCTGAAGTGATCGGCAGGGTAATTTTGGTTGGTGCGACCTACGCCGCAATTACTGCTGATGCGGGACTACTGTGGGTGATGGGCTCGGTAGTTGTAGGAAGCCTGGTTAATTTTGCAATAACGTTTTTTTTCAGCCGTCAGCTTGTCAAAATCAGATTACGATTCAACATGGCAGTTTGGAAAAACGTTATCAAGGATGCGTGGCCAATCGCGCTTTCAATTGGGTTCAATCTGGTATATTTTAAGGCTGATACGATTATTTTGTCTTTGTACCATAGTGAAGGCACCGTAGGTATTTATGGAGCGGCATATAAGGTGCTTGAAGTGCTGACAACGCTTCCAGCAATGTTCGCGGGTCTGATACTGCCGCTTTTGATGGTAGCGTGGGCCGCGAAAGAGCACGAACGGTTTAGGCGCGTTTTGCAAAAAGCGTTTGATGCCATGATAATGATCGCAGTTCCGCTTGCGGTTGGGACTGTGTTTCTTGCGGGCCCGATTATGGATCTGATTGCGCCGGAGTTTCATGATTCAGCAACAGTACTGCAAATTTTGATATTCGCAACAGCAACGATATTTGTCGGTAATTTATTTGGCAATACCGTCGTAGCAATTAACAAGCAGCGAACCATGATGTGGATTTACCTTGGCGTCTCAATAGTTTCGCTCGTCGGCTACTTATACTTTATTCCCAGATATAGTTATTATGGAGCGGCTGCGATGACGGTTGTTTCAGAGCTGATGGTAACGATTGCAGCAGGGATCATTGTTTGTTTGGCTATCAAGATGTGGCCATCGTTTAAAGTTTTTGGAAAAGCACTTTTTGCAAGCGGCATCATGGCGGTTGTCTTATATTTAATTTCGGGCGTTAATATTATAGCAGCTTTTTCAATTGGTGGAGGCGTGTATTTGGCGATTTTGTTGCTACTCCGTGGAATAACCAGAGAAACGCTCGTTGAAATTTTTAGAAGTGAGTAATATGAGTCAAGCGTATGTAGGTATTATTCTTTTAAATCAACACAAAGAGATCGTTTTAATATTACGAGATAATAGATCCGATATCCTAAATCCTAACGTATGGGGGATTCCAGGTGGCTTACAGGAGGAGGGAGAGTCTGAGCTACAAGCAATTTGTCGTGAAGTATATGAGGAACTGGGGGGTAAAAGTTGCTAAACCAGAACTATTGTATAAAGAGTTTGATAGTAAGGAGCAACGAGAGCGTTTTGTATTTTATACTACTATAGGTATACGGCGTCAGAATATAGTGCTCGGTGAAGGTCAGGCATTTCAGTTTGTTGGGCTCGGCGATTATACAAATTTATCACTCGGCCCGTATACGAAAAAATATCTGAAAAAATTTGTAGAGACGCAGAAAAAGAATTATGAAAAATATACTCATTTTTAAATTTCCATATTCATCGCTTTTTGGCGGCGGCGAAAAACATACTACGCTTCTGGTCAATGAGTTGGGCAAGAAAGGATTTATGTTCTATTTAGTTTCGTCCTGTCCTGTTTTACTCCAAGAATTTAAAAAGCGCAAGTGGCCGCAGAAAAAAACATGGGCAGGCAAGGAACCAGTTTCCAGGGGCGCGTTACTGATATGGCCCTTGGTAGCACCGTTTGTGTTTGTTAATTTATTTTGGATTTTACTCTCATACAGAATCAAAAAAAAGGTGACAGTGCTGTATTGTTTATCGCTTACTGAAAAAATTCTTGCAACACTCCCCGCGCGTATACTGGGGATGAAGGTTATTTGGATAGAACATGTCACAGTGGAGCGTTGGCTTGCTCAGAGTCCTTTAAGAATTTTTTATCGGTGGTTTTCTCGTTTTGTCACAATTGTAGCAATTTCCATTGTCATTAAAGAACAATTAGTACAGGATATTGGAATCGATAAAAATAAAATTGAAGTTATTTATAATGGAATTGACTTAGATGTATTTGTAATGAAGAATCGTCGTTGGGAAGATGCGGCACGGTTTAATATCGGTTGTGTTGCGCGGTTGGAAAAGGAAAAAGGCATCGAGTTTCTGATTCAGGCTATTAAAATAGTTCGTGAATTTATTCCATTCGCCCGGCTAATAATAGTTGGCGAGGGCAGTGAACGAAAAAGGTTACAGTGGCTCGCAGAGCGCCTTGGACTGAAAGAAGTTGTGCAATGGGTTGGCCATCAAGAGGAAATCCAGAAATGGTATGGATATTTTGATGCGTATGTCCTTCCGTCAGTAACCAGGGAGTCTTTTGGTATTACGCTGGTTGAGGCCATGGCCTCAGGACTGCCTGTTATCGCTTCGCGAATCGGCGGAACGCCAGAAGTAATTGATCATAATCAGGATGGACTCCTGACAGAGCCGGGCAGTAGCCAGGACCTTGCTGACAAGCTTTTGTATCTTTATAACAATCGTTCAAGAGCACATGAGATGGTAACTGCAGCACGAAGCAAGGTTGAGGATCGCTTTAGCCTTGAACGGATGGTACGGGATTTTTATCTTCTTCTCCGGAAATAATCTATGGCATTTCCAGTTGGTAACGTAATTACGAATAAAAAGCAGTGGTTTGTCATCGGTGCCGCAATGCTGGTTGCGGTTTTTGCCGGTGCCCTGAGCGCTTTGCTGCCTTGGTTTGTTGTTATAGGAATGTTTGCATTTACTGTAATTACCCTGTTTATTATGCGCCAGCCGTTTATTGGCATTTTGTTAATTGCATTCTTTTTGCCGTTTGAGCGTCTTGGAGCGTATGAATTTGGCGATACGACCATACGAGCAACACAAATTTTATTAGTTATTACCGAATTAGTATGGTTTGTACGGCTGGTCTGGAATCGTTCTTATTCATTTGCACGTAATCCACTGTTAATACCGCTGTCATTATTTTTCGTAGTGGCGCTGGCTTCATTAACTAATGCATTGAATATGGGCAGGTCAGTAACGGTGTTCATTTATATTATCTTTACTGCCTCGCTGGCATTTGTCATGCCCAATCTTATTATTACCAAAAAGCAATTACGGAAAGTTGTAATAGTTCTATTGGTAAGTTTTGTGTTGGTTTCGGGGTTTGGATTATTTCAATTTTTTGGAGATATGACGGGTTTACCCCGAGAAGCAACTGGGTTGCGAGAGTTGTACACAAAAGATATCCTCGGGTTTACCCGGGTACAATCGACTGCATATGAGCCGCTCTATTTTGCAAATTATCTTCTCATTCCTATCGCAATTTTATTTGCGTTGTTTCTTGCTGGCAAAAACGTTATTCGTTCAGGATGGATAATTGCGCTGTTTAGCCTTGGGGTGGTTAATCTGGTACTTACGGTGTCCCGTGGGGGTTATATTGCGCTTGCGGCCACGTTACTGTTAATTGGGGTTATTTATTATAAGAAATTATTTACGGTGCGCAATATAGTTATCGTCGTGATTGGTGCAGTAGTACTGTTTTGGGTTGTGTTGCAAACGCTTGGTACAGGCGGCGAATTATTTACGTTGGATAAATTTCAAGAACATGTTACCAACGCTTTTTATGGCGCTTCATACGACGAGCGCATTGAAACATTTGACCATGCATTTGCCGCGTGGCGGGAGCATCCTTTCATTGGCATTGGTATTGGTGGTTTTGGGCCGTACGTATCACAACATCCGTATTATATTCCCAAGGATGGTTGGAAGATTGTTAATAATGAATTCATCGAGATACTTGCAGAGAATGGTATTATTGGTTTATTGTTATTTGTTAGTATGTTATTTATTTTAATCGTACGTTCAATAAAAGCGATTATGGTGGCCCGAGATAATTATCTGCGCGCAATTATGGTGGCGCTGCTTGGTGTTTATTTTGGTGCCATTGTTCAATATCAGACATTTTCGACATTATATATTGTGCATATTTGGTTTTTGATTGGTAGTATGGTGGCGTGTCAAAATATTATTTTCAACAATCAAAAAATATCAAATGTACGGTTGGGTACGAACGCATAAAATCGAGATTTTCTTTATTGCTATCATTCTTATCATTGGCAGTTTTTTGCGTTTGTATCATGTTGGTGATTGGATGCATTTTGGACAGGATGAAGGTAGGGATGCTTTTGTGATCGCTGATATTGCGCAGAATTTCCATGTGAAATTATTAGGGCCCGCCGCACCAAATAACAGTCCCGATTTTCATTTGGGTCCCGCCTATTATTATTTGCTAGTACCATTTTATTGGTTGGGAGGCTCATCACCAGGCGCGGGAGCAACCGCGGTGGCACTCTTTGCGATTTTCAGCATTGTGCTGGTTTATTTTCTTAGTAGAAATTTTTTTGGTACTGTTGCGGGCATTGTTTCAGCAAGCGTGTACGCCGTCAGTTATTTGATGCTGTATTATGGCCGATGGGCATGGAATCCAAATATTGTACCGTTTTTTATTTTGTTATTTTTTATTGCATTATATAAAATGTCGCTCAGCACGGAGAGTCCCCGTCAGGAGAAATATTTGTATATACTTGCGTTGAGCACTGGTATTTTGATTCAGTTGCATGGCACAGCGCTGATGACCGTTCCGATCATCTTGGTTTTATTTTTTGTATTATACAAACCACGAATTCATTGGAAAAAGTATCTGATTGCTGCCCTTATTTTTATTGTGTGTACGCTTCCATTATGGATCTATGATATTACTAATAACTTTGACAATACAAAGGGTTTATTTCGTATCATAACTCAGTCAGAAAGTGGTGTCCAAATAACGTTTGGAGAAAGAATACAGCGTACAGGCGAGCTGTTTAGTAGTTTTTGGCACGAGAGCCTATTACATAGCCAACTTGGTTGGTTTTTTGTTGGATTGTTTGCCGTATTGCTAATTTTTCTTGCGACACAGTTTTATCACGGAGTAAAAAATAAAACAAAGAACGCTCCGGCTCTCTTGATGATGTTGTGGATTATTGTTCCGCTGTTTGTTTTTATTTTTTATAAGGAAGCAATTCCAATACATTACTTCGCGATACTCTTCCCAGTGCCTTTTATTGTGCTGGGTTGGTTTGTTGGATGGCTGTGGAAACAAAATATTTTAAGAGAAGTTTTGGTTTTATCAATTGTAGTACTGCTTGTGTGGCAGGGAGCTTATGCAGTTCAGTTACTTATAGATCTGGGGCCAGGGGGTTCTCGAGTAAGTTCGTATCAGGTAACGCTACAGGACATGAAAGACGTTGTGAACTTTATTCAGCAGGAAAGCATAGGAGAACCTTTTAATTTTAGGAGCGAACCCTATGGCCAGTATAATCGGAGTTATAAGTATTTATTTGAACAAGCCGGTTGTGCTTCAAGTTACATCGCGGTCCCCAAAACCTATTTGGTTACAGCAGACGATCAGTGGGAACTGCCAAGAGAATACGCAGATCATGTGACTGCACAGGATACTTTTGGTAAGGCGCGATTGTATACCATTGTTTTGGAATATTTTTAAGTTTTGGGAAAGCTGTGATACCATAAGGGTATGCTTGAAGTAATTTTATTATCACTTTTTACAGCTGTATTTATATATATAGCATGGTGGAAACTGGACTGGGCACTGACGCTCTGTGTCGCTTTTTTACCTGTTTATCTCATCAGATTTGAAATTGGTTTTTTCCCGATGACCATTTTGGAAGTGATGCTATTGGTGCTTTTTGGAGTGTGGCTGACGAAGGCATTTATTATACGTAGCGGCGGCACAGAGACCGCGGCTTGGAAAGAGAAATGGCGGGAGCGGTGTAAAAGAATAAATTGGCCATGGAAATGGCTTACTCTTGCGTTCGTAGCTGTGGGCGTGGTTGCTGTGTTTATTTCGCCTGACTTGCGCGCTGCAGCAGGTTTGTGGAAAGCATATATCCTTGAGCCGGTAATGCTTTTTGTAGTTTTCGTAAATGTTATCAAAACAAAAGAGCAACTGTTACAGATTCTTTGGGGGCTGGGGGCAAGTGTTGTAGTTATTGGGTTTGTAGCAATGCTGCAGTATCTGAATATTGTAAATATTCATGCGCATTATGGTTTGGAAACGCCCCGCCGCGCAACATCGGTATTCCCCTTTCCAACCGCTGTAGGGAAATTTGTCGGACCGATCCTTGCATTTTTTATAGGAATTTTTGTTGTACGAGGATTGCGTGCGGCACGATCATTGTGGGAACTGGTTCATAATAATATTTTTGTAAGCGGAGTCATCCTTTTTGGATTAATGGGGTTGTTGTTTTCCGTCTCGCGTGGCGCGATAATCGGAGTGGGAGCAGCGCTTCTATTCTCAAGTTTTTTTTCAAAGCGAAAAATTTGGATTTGGCTCGGCGTTGGTATTGTTATGGTCGCTGCATTAGCCGTCCCCCAGACGCGTGATAATATCACGGGTGTATTCAGTGCGACCGATGTGTCAACGGACGTTCGATTAGTAATGTGGCAGGGTGCGCTGCGAATTATCGAAGACCATCCTGTTTTAGGAACAGGACTGGCGAGCTTCCCTATTGTCTATGACGATTATAAAGAAGCTTCTCATACTGAGTATTTTCCAAATCCAGACCAACTGTATTTGACACTATGGATCGAAATGGGAATCGCGGGCTTGATTGTATTTGGATTGGCTATTGTTCGATTTTTTATTGTTGCACGACAAATTATGCGTGAGTATCGAGAGTATGCCGTTGGATTAATGGCAGCGATCGTTGCAATGCTTGTATATGGTTTTTTAGATACCCCTTATTTTAAAAATGACCTTGCAGTTCAATTTTGGGTCTTTTTAGGCATCACAGTAGTTTTACAGCGATGGACAGTTACAAGTGCTGAAACACCTGTTATACTACAAAAGGATACATAATAAACAATATGAAAGGAGGTGATAATAATGAAAAGAGTATTAGTGATAATGTTCGTTGTTATTGCCTCAACTGCGCTTACGGTTGGTATTGTAAGTGCTGCATCACAACATAATGTAACCTCCACGCTGGGTGGTGTCGCAGGTGATTATTTCGAAGTTGATGGTGCAATTTTTGTTGATTCGCTGAAAGTAGGTGACCAAGGCGTTGGTGGAGTTACCTTTTTTAATGGTACCATCATCAACCAAACAACTGACGCAACTACTGGCGAAGACAAACCAGTTACCTTTGGTGACAATGTCCGGATTGACGGACGTGTTTTTCGTGGCGCCGTTGCAGGTACTACCGATGCTATGCCATTTATCGTCAATGATAATATGGAAGTAGTTGGTAGCATTACAGCATCGGGTGGTATGACGGTTGGCAATAACCAAACAGTCTTGTTTGGGATGGGAACAACGCTTGATGTTACTGACGCAACACTAACAGGACTCTCATCTGATGACCTTTCAGACAGTGCAACTATTGCGAACACTGACGCAACTGAGACTTTAACCGGCGATTGGGTTAATACTGCATATCCTTGGGGCGCAAATGAGATATCGGATATTACAAGATCCGTTTTAATTCCGTTGTCTGGTCTTTACACTGATGCGGACGGCACTCCCGCTGCAATTACAGCAGGTACCACGCCTTCACTTTCGTATGTAGTGAATCAAGGTCTTTTTCTGCAATACGCGGAAGATGATACTACTGACTTCGGTGGTCAGGTCGTCGTTCCGAATGATTACGCATCAGGTGGTATTTTCCGGGCAGTCGTTGACACCTCGGGTGATTTGGTAACTGACTGGAATCTTGATTGGCAGGTAGCGATTTCTGACACGGGAACGCCTGCATGGGCAACATCTATGGCAAATGAAACTCCCGTTGATGTTCCAGATAATGCGGGTACGCCAGATTTGATTACCTTTACGCCAACCTCCCAATCAGATATATCGGCAGGGGATGTGTTGTTTTTCAACATTTGGCCTGATTCAAATACAGCAACAGGAGAGCCTAATGTAGAAATTTATGCTGTGTGGTTCCAGTACACCGCAGTCCAGTAATGTAGCAACTGATTTAGGAAAGTAACCCCGTGGCAACACGAGGTTACTTTTATTACATTCGCCTCCCGTGTTATACTGAGCGTGTAGGTAACTAATTATTAATGAACATGCGATATGAAACGAGGATTTATTTTAACTGCCGTTGTCGTTGCTTCGATTGCATTGACGGCTGGCATGGTCCACGCAGC
>CAZBNI010000007.1:13289-17827 GCA_964493105.1 uncultured Gammaproteobacteria bacterium | reverse complement strand
TGCAAAGCCTGAAGGAAAGGATGAAGAAAGGGAAACAGTCATGACGCCTGATGGGAAACTCGTGAGTGCTCCAAAGAAAGAATCAGCAAAGCAGACAAAGAAGAAAGCAAAGCAAAAACTTGAGGACACTGGGGAAGCGTATCGAGTTTTGATAAGGCCGTTGGTTACAGAAAAAGGTTCGTCTCTAGGTATGTATAATCAGTATGTATTTGAGGTCGCTCCGCAAACAAACAAAATAGAGGTACGGAAAGCAATTCGGAAAGTCTATGGCGTTGACCCGATTAAAGTAAATGTGATTAATGTCCGCGGTAGGGCAGTGCGCTATGGTAAAACTGAAGGGATGACAAAAAAGTGGAAAAAAGCAATTATTACGCTGGGGGCAGGTCAAAAAATTGAGATTCAAGAAGGATTATAACATCGTATGCCAGTTAAACAATACAAACCAACAACACCAGGACGACGCGGAGCATCTGTAGTTGATCATTCTGGATTAACCAAGAAACGCCCCGAGAAAAAGCTTATCGTTTCAAAAAAGCGAACCGCAGGAAGAAACAACAGAGGTAAGATAACTGTTCGCCACAGGGGCGGTGGTAGCAAACGTTTTTATCGGATTATCGACACATTACATGATCGTCTTGATGAACCGGCAAAAATTATTTCAATCGAGTATGATCCGAATCGTACCGCATGGATTGCCTTAGTGCAGTATGATGATCAGGAAAAAAGGTATATTATTGCACCAGCGGGGATGAAAGTTGGAGATGAATTTGTTACTTCAAAAAAGAATGTTGAAATCAAGGTAGGCCGACGCTTACCACTTGAAAAAATTCCTGTTGGGATTACGGTACATAATGTCGAATTATTTCCAAATAGAAAGGGCACGTTAGTGCGGTCAGCAGGCTCAGGAGCGATTGTACAGTCGGTAGAAAGTGATACTGCGCAATTAAAGCTTCCTTCTGGTGAAGTACGGATATTTCACAAAGATTGTATGGCTACTATTGGGCAAGTATCAAATGCGGACCACCGTAATATCCGACTTGGTAAAGCTGGCAAGAAGCGCAGAATGGGGATTCGCCCGACGGTTCGCGGTAAGGCAATGAATCCAGTTGACCATCCACACGGTGGTGGTGAAGGCGGTAGTCCAATTGGTCTCAAACATCCCAAGACGCCATGGGGTAAACCAGCGTTAGGCGTCAAGACAAGGCGAAAAGGAAAATTTTCCGATAAATATATTGTTCGAAACAGAAAGCTAAGAAAATAGTCGATTAATTATTTTAACGTTATGGCACGAAGTCTAAAAAAAGGTCCATATACAGATCCAAAGCTTCTAAAAAAGATGGCCAATCTAAAAGCTGGAGACAAGACAGTTATCAAGACATGGTCTCGTTCATCAGTAATTTCGCCAGAAATGGTTGGCTTCACGTTTGGGGTGCATAATGGCAAAGATCATATTCAAGTTTATGTTGTTGAGAATATGGTTGGTCATCGATTAGGTGAATTTGCCCCTACACGAAAATTTATACGACATGGCGGTAGGATGCAGCGCGAACAAGAAACTGCTGCTGCAGCTGCGCAAAAGAAAGAAGCAAGTTCAGCGTCAGATAAGGTTGCTGAAAAATCAAAGTAGTTATTAAACAACCATGGAAGTAACAGCTAAATTAAGATTTTTACGAATGTCGCCGAGAAAAGTACGTCTCGTAGTGGATTTAGTCCGTGATTCGGATGCTACCAAGGCGGAACATCAGTTGCAGTTTATGAATAAACGTGCAGCACGGCCTGTTTTAAAGCTGTTACAATCAGCAATTGCAAATGCGGAAAATAATGATAAGTTAAAAAAAGAAAATCTTTTTATTAAAAAGATAGCTGTTGACCAGGGGCCAACGTTGAAACGGTGGAGACCACGAGCATTTGGCCGAGCTGGGATGATTCTTAAAAGATCATCACATATCACAATTATTTTAGATGAGAAAGAGGTTACCGGAAAACAGGTAGCAAAGAGTAAAAAAGAAGCAGGCAAGAAAGAGACGAAAGCTGCACCAAAAGAAAAGCAACCGGTCGTTCCAATTGAGGATATAAAACATGAGGCAAAAGGTAAAGAGGAATCAAAACCACATTCAGGAGAGCCAAAGCAGGAGACTCGCAAAGGATTCCAAGGAATAAAAGATAAATTTACAAGGCGGTTAGGAGAACGTTAGTTATGGGACATAAAGTACATCCAAGAATATTTAGAATCGGTGTTATTGGTAGCTGGAAATCAAAGTGGTTTTCAGATAAGAATTATGCTACCTATCTTGAGCAGGATATAAAAATAAGAAAACATATCCTAGGAAAGCTCAAAGAAGCAGGAGTAGCTTCTGTAGAAATAGCTAGGTCTAGTGATACGGTTGAAATCAGCGTTTATACATCGAAACCGGGTCTCGTGATTGGGCGCGGCGGCACTGGTGCTGATGAATTGAAGAAAGAGATAAAAAAGAAATATTTAGACAAAAAAATTAAGCTTAATTTAAATATTCATGAGGTTGCCAAACCGTATTTAAATGCGCAACTAGTCTGTGGCACAATTATTGAACAGCTTGAGAAACGGATTCCGTTTAGGCGTGTTGTTAAAAGGGCAGTTGATCAGGTCATGCAGGCCGAAGCAAAAGGGGTAAAGATCATTGTCGGTGGCCGTTTAAATGGGGCAGAGATTGCTCGCAAAGAAAAATTTATTCAAGGCTCGATCCCATTACATACACTTCGTGCAGATATTGATTATGCTCGTGGTGCTGCACATACGACATATGGAACGGTTGGTGTAAAAGTGTGGATTTATCGCGGGGAAGTCTTTAAAAAGGATGCAAAAGGCGAAGAAGAAATAGGTACAAAGTAAAAGAATATGTTATTACCGAAAAAAGTTAAACATAGAAAATGGCATAAGGGCCGCGTCTCCGGACGTGCGACGTCGAAGACTAAGTTAAGTTTTGGAAGTTATGGTCTGAAAGCAACAACCGGCTCGTGGATTTCTTCGAGACAGATTGAAGCTGCACGACGCGCAATGACTCGATTTGTACACAAGGATGGTAAAATCTGGATTAGAATTTTCCCCGATAAACCAGTAACGACTCATGGATCAGAAGTGCCGATGGGTGGCGGAAAAGGATCAGTAGATCACTATGTGGCAGTTGTGAAGCCAGGTACGATAATTTTTGAAATGGATGGCATTGAAAAGGAAAAAACTAAAGAAGCGTTTCGCCGGGCTTCGCATAAACTACCAGTTAAAACAAGATTTGTAAGTAAGGATGATTAATTGTATGAATATTAAAGAATGTCGCGAAAAAACAGAGCAGGAACTTCACAAAGTTTTAAAATTACACCGAGAGCAAGTAAGAGATCTTCGGTTTAAAGTTGCTGCAAAGCAGCATAAGGATGTACGAGAGTTACGGGACGAAAAAAGAACGGTTGCTCAGATTCTTACAGTGCTAAAAGAAAAACAAGTGCTTCGTTCACTCGGACAAAAATCAACTAAATCAAGTGATACTAAATAAATATGACTTCACCACGAAAACGCCAGCTAAAAGGTACCGTCACTTCAGACAAAATGGATAAGACAATTGTTGTTGAGATTCAACGAAGTCTGTTTCACTCAAAATATCATAAACAGTATCGCGTTCAAAAAAAATATAAGGTGCATGATCAAAAAAATGAGTATCATACTGGCGATGCTGTCATTATTGAAGAAGGTCGACCAATGAGTAAAGATAAACGATGGAACGTAGTTAGTAAGATTAAATAAATGATTCAACCACTAACACAACTTGTAGTTGCAGATAATAGCGGCGCAAAACGTGCCTCAGTTATTAAAGTACTCGGTGGTACCAGGAGACGCTATGCCCGTATCGGTGATATCGTTACAGTGAGCATCAAAGAAGCCGCACCGCATTCTGGCGTAAAAAAAGGTCAAGTCGTACATATGGTCATTGTTCGACAGCGAAAGGAAATTCGGCGAACAGATGGTTCATATATCCGATTTGATGATAATGCAGGAGTCATTGTTACACTGGAGAGTAAAGAACCACAGGGCACCAGAATTTTTGGGCCAGTAGCCCGAGAGTTGCGCAATAGGGGATTTAATAAAATTATTTCTCTTGCGCCAGAAGTACTCTAATATGTAAATGTTATGAAGATAAAAAAAAATGACCAAGTGAAAATAATTGCCGGAAAAGACCGCGGAAAGAAGAGTAAAGTACTTCAAACTTTTTCGCAGAAGAATAAAGTAGTTGTGGAGGGAATTAATATGATGGCAAAGAATGTACGGCCAAAGCGTTCTGGTGAAAAAGGACAGGTTGTCCGGTACAATGCTCCTATCGATGTATCAAATGTGAAAAAAATAGAACAAGCAGCCGCTACAAAGGCCGTTGTACAGAAAAAGGCAAAAAAGCAGACGGCAGACAAGAAGGCCAAAAAGAAAGGATAAATTACGATGAGACTCAAAGAGCTATACAATAAAAAAGTAATATCGGCAATGCAAGGACGATTTAAATATGCAAACGCGCTTGCTG